>NZ_JBMDKU010000008.1:0-260132 GCF_057809855.1 Phenylobacterium sp. FG114
CGACGTAGCCGCCGAGGCGCCCCGAGCCACCAACGCCAAGTTCTATGGCGAGGAGAACCCCCTCGCCTCGCCCGAATTCTCGGACAAGGTCGCCCTGCTGCAGGAGATCGACGCCTGGGCCCGCGCCCGCGATCCCCGCATCGTCCAGGTAATGGCCTCCATCGCCGGCGAGCGCCGCACGGTCGAGATCCTGCGCGCCGACGGCCGGCTGATCCGCGACGTCCGCCCGCTGTGCCGCATCAACGTCCAGGTGACGGTGGAGCGCGACGGCAAGCGCGAGAACGGCTTCACCGGCGCCGGCGGCCGCGCCGGCTTCGAGGCCTGGATCAGCCCCGACAAGTGGCAGGCGCAGGTGGACGAGGCGCTGCGTCAGGCTCTCACCAACCTGGACGCCGTCCCCTGCCCGGCCGGTGAGATGGACGTGGTCCTGGGCCCCGGCTGGAACGGCGTGCTGTTGCACGAGGCCGTCGGCCACGGGCTGGAGGGCGACTTCAACCGCAAGGGCACTTCGGCCTTCTCGGGCCGCATCGGCGAGCGGGTGGCCGCGCCGGGCGTCACGGTCTTCGACGACGGCACCCTGCTGGGCCGCCGCGGCTCGCTGACGGTCGACGACGAGGGCACGCCCACCGAACGCACCGTCCTGATCGAGGACGGCGTCCTCGTGGGCTACATGCACGACCGGATGAGCGCCCGGCTCATGGGGCTCGCGCCCACCGGCAATGCGCGCCGCCAGTCCTACGCCCACATGCCCATGCCGCGGATGACCAACACCGCCATGCTGGGCGGGGACCATAAGCGCGAGGAGATGATCGCCTCGACCAAGCGCGGCCTCTACTGCGCCAATTTCGGCGGCGGCCAGGTGGACATCACCAACGGCAAGTTCGTCTTCCAGTGCACCGAGGCCTACCTGATCGAGGACGGCAAGATCACCGTTCCGGTGAAGGGCGCCACCCTGATCGGCGACGGCCCCTCGGCCCTGACCCGCGTGACCATGATCGGCGACGACTTCGACTTCGATCCGGGCGTGGGCGTCTGCGGCAAGTCAGGCCAGAGCGTCCCGGTGGGCGTGGGCCAGCCGTCGCTGAAGATCACCGGCCTCACGGTGGGCGGCACGGCGGTTTGAGCCCGGCGGCCGAGCCCTTCAGCGCCACCGGCCGCTGCCTCTGCGGCGACGTGAGCTGGGGCGTGACCGGCCGCCTACCCCCTGTCGGGTTCTGTCACTGCTCCCAGTGCCGGCGCGTGTCGGGGACGGGCTCCAACGCGGTGATGCATGTGAAGGCCGAGCGGCTGGTCTGGCTGTCGGGCGAAGACGCGCGGCGCACCTACGCGCTGCCGTCCGGCTGGAGCAACACCTTCTGTGGCCGGTGCGGCTGCCCGACGCCGCAACTCGGTCCGCACGGCCGCTGGTTCGTGCCCGCGGGCAGCCTCGACGGCCAGCCTGAGCTTTTGATCTCGGGCCACATCCGCGTCGCCGACAAGCCCGCCTGGGCCGTGATCGGCGACGACGCGCCCCAGTTTCCAGAGAGCTGGCCGCAGGGCTGATTGCGCATTGGCTCGTTGACCGTCCGGTGACAAATCTGTCCCCGATTTAATGCACCTTACGGGCATTTAACTCGCTCCGGGGCCGCCGCGCGGCCAGTTCTGCCCCTAGTTCTGGGGAGCGAGTTCGACATGTTGATCACCACCATCCTGGCCCAGGCGGCCGTCGCCGCTGCGCCGCCCGCCGCGGTCGCGCCTCAGCCGCCCCAGGGGGTGATCGGCTATCCCACCAGCTTCTTCGCCGGCCAGCAGGTGGCCAACGCAGCCGAGATGCTGGCCCGCATTCCCGGGTTCACCCTCGACACCGGCGACTCGGTGCGCGGCTTCGAGGGCGCGGCCGGCAATGTGATCGTCGACGGCGCCCGCCCCACCAGCAAGACCGACAATCTCGAAGAGATCCTGCGCCGCATCCCGATCAGCCAGATCGAGCGCATCGACATCATCCGCGGCGGCGCCCCCGGCATCGACATGCAGGGCAAGACGGTGATCGCCAACGTCATCAAGAAGTCGGGCGGCGGCTGGCGCGGCCTCTACGCGGTCGCCAACAACCACCTCTGGGACGGGCGCAATATGCACGGCATGCGCCTCGAGCTCTCGGGCGGCGACGGGACCCGCACGTGGGAGGCGCTGGCCCGCTACGGCTACGGCAACGACGACGGCGGCCAGTTCGGCCCTCGCGTCCGCTTCCGCCCGGACGGCACGGTCATCCGCGCGGGCCGCCACCAGTCGGAGTCCGACGGCCTGCAGCAGATCATTTCCGGGGCCTACTCGCAGCCGTTTCTTGGCGGCCGGGTGTCGCTGAACGGTCGTCTGTTCTGGGACAGTTGGAAGAGCGAGGACACCACCACCTACACCGCACCCGTGGACGCGGGCGTCGCCAGGGACGTCAATCCCTACGACGACTTCCAGCGCGAGTTCGGCATGCGCTTCAATCGCGACTTCGGGCCGAAGACGAAGCTCGAGCTCATCGCCCTGCGCACCGACCGGGACTACCACACGTTCGACCTCTTCACCTTCGGGGGCGACACGGACGAATATCGCAACAAGCGCGACATCGCCGAAACGATCGGTCGCGCGGTGCTGAAGCATCAGCGGTCGCCGACGCTCTCGTTCGAACTGGGCGGCGAGGGCGCACTGAACGAGTTGGATAGCCGCGCCAAGACGTTCCACAATGGTGTCGACGTCCCCTTTCCCGCCGCCAACGTGACGGTCGAGGAGAAGCGCGGGGAAGTGTTCGGCAAGGCGGTCTGGCGGCCTACGGCGGGTTGGACAGTCGATTCGAGCCTGCGTTTCGAGGCCTCCAAGATCTCGTCCGACGGCGACGTCTTGCTGGAGAAGAAGCTGCAGTTCTGGAAGCCCCGCGTGGCGGTAAGCTGGGACGTGGCCCGCGACACCCAGTTTCGCGCCCGCATCGAGCGCACCGTCGGCCAACTGAATTTCGACGACTTCGTTGCCGGCTCGGACTTCACCGCAGGCACGGGGGTCAGCGCCGGCAACCCGGATCTGAATCCCGAACGCGCGTGGGTCGGCGAGGCCGCCATCGAGCAGCGCTTCTGGAAGAGCGGGGCCGTCACCCTCACCTTCCGGCATTCCGAGCTGCAGGACGTCGTCGACCGCGGTCCCGTCAGCATTGTCCGCACCAATCCCGCAACCGGCCTGCCCGAGACCCTGGTGTTCGACCAGCCCACCAACATCGGGGACGGGACCAAGGACGAACTGATCGCCACCTTCACCGTCCCCAGCGACCGCCTGGGGTGGAAGGGCGGCCTGCTGCGCGGCGAGCTCAACAGGCGCTGGTCCAAGGTCACCGACCCCACCACCTTCGAAAGCCGCACGATCTCGAAGCTGCGGCCGCTGGAATGGGAAGTCCACTACAGCCAGGACCTGCCGCGGTATGGCCTGGCCGTCGGCGCCGACTACTACTCAGGCTGGTCGCAGACCTCGTACCGCTACACCTACGTTTCCGACGTGAAGCTGCATAACGGCTACCTGATCACCTGGGTGGAAAAGCGCCTGCAGCCGCAAACCGTGCTGCGCGTCGAGGTCCAGAACTGGACCAGCCGCGGCATCCGCTTCAACACCCAGCAGTACGCCGGCCCGCGCGGCGCGGCGCCCCTGCTCTACACCGACGACCGCGACCTGATCCCGGGCAAGAGCGTCTACATCCGCGTCCGCCACACGTTCGGGGGGTAGGCGGCTGAGGAATGACCAACTCCCGTAACGCGGATCTGATCAGCAGCAAGATTTCGGCAATTTAATCCACGTTACGGGCATTTAACTCGCCCGGAAGCGTCGCCTTGGGCCAGTTCTGGCTCCAAGGGAGAGTTCCACGATGCTGATCCACGTCCTCGCGCAGGCGGCGGCTGCCGCTGCGCCGGCGATCGCCCCTGCCCAGGAGCAGGCGGTGATCAGCTACCCCCCGTCGTTCTTCGCGGCGTTTGCGCCGGCGAACGCTTCGGAGATGGTGGTCCGCGTCCCGGGGTTCATCCTGGAAAGTGGCGACGCCGTCCGCGGCTACGAGGGTTCGGCGGGCAACGTCCTGATCGACGGCGAGCGACCGGCCACCAAGTCGGAAGACCTCGACCAGGTCCTGCGGCGGATCCCGGCGAGCCGGATCGAGCGCATCGACCTGATCCGCGGCGGCGCACCGGGCATCGACATGCAGGGCAAGCCGATCATCGCCAACATCGTCCGCAAACCCGGCGGGGGTTTCCGCGGGGTCGCCGCCCTGGCCCTGAACAACAGCTGGGACGGCCGCCATGTGCCGAGCGTCCGCCTCGAGGGTTCGGGCGACATCGGCCCGCGAAAGTGGGAGCTCGGCCTGCTGGCCGGAGGCTTCATCGACGCCGGCAACGGCGATGGCCCCGGCCAACGCATCTCGCGCAGCGGCGTCGTCACGCCCTTCGACGTCGAGTCCGAGGCCGACGGCCTGAACGGCCAGCTCACCGGCGTCTACGAGACCCCGATCCTGGGCGGCAAGGTGCGGCTGAACGGCCGGGTCTTCTCCGAGAAGTACAAGGAGGAGGACAACAGCATCCTGCGGGGACCTGTGGCCCTCCGCGAGCTGAACACCGACGTGATCCGCACCGACGACACCGAACTGGGCGGCACGTTCACCCGCCGCCTCGGGGCCAGGACGACGCTCGAGATCGTGGGACTGCGCCAGACGCGGGACCAGGCGATCGACTCGGATTTCCGGAGCGGCGTGGCCAGCGATTTCGCCCTCCGGCGCGAGTCCAGCGAGACCATCGGACGCTCGGTCCTCAAGCATCGTGCGACCGACCGCCTGTCGTTCGAGGCCGGCGGCGAATACGCCATCAACAAGCTGGACAGCGCGACCAGCCTGTTCACCAACGGCGCGCCCGAGAACCTGCCCGCGGCCGACGTCCAGGTGCAGGAGGACCGTATCGAGCTGTTCGGCAAGGCGGTCTGGCGGGCCACCGACCAGCTGACGCTTGATGGCACGCTGCGGTTCGAGAACTCGAAGATCGAGTCCGACGGGGACGTCGTCCTCGGCAAGACCCTGCGCTACCTGAAGCCGCGCCTCGCCGTCACCTGGGCGCCCACGTCCTCGACACAGGTGCGGCTGCGCGGCGAGCGCCAGGTGGGTCAGCTCGACTTCGACGACTTCGTCGCCGACGCCAACTTCTCGGATTCGAGCGGCGTCTCGGCCGGCAACCCGGATCTGAACCCCGAGCAGGCGTGGGTGGCCGAGGCGGCCGTGGAGCAGCGATTCTGGCGGTCCGGCTCGGTCAGCCTCACCTTCCGCCATTCCGAACTCAGCGACGTCGTCGACCGCGGGCCCGTGACCGCAAGCGACGGCAGCATCTTCGACCGTCCGGAAAACATCGGCGACGGCACGAAGGACGAGTTGATCCTGCAGTACAGCGTGCCCCTCGACCGGCTCGGCGTGAAGGGCGGCGTGCTGCGCGGCGACCTGACGAAGCGCTGGTCCAGCGTCACCGATCCCACCACCCACCTTCGGCGCGAGATCTCGGACCTGCACCCCGTCGACTGGAACGCCACCTACACTCAAGACCTCCCGGCCTGGAAGCTGAGCTACGGCGTCGACGCCTTCGGCGGCTGGCGCGAGACTTCCTATAGCTTCAACCGCGTGCGCACCGCGAAGCTACGCACCTACGTGCGACCGTTCGCCGAGTATCGCCCCAGGCCGGACATCAACGTGCGTCTGGAACTTCCGAACGTCACAGGCCGCGGCTTCCACCGCACGGTGGTGAACTATTCCGGCCCGCGCAATGCGGCGACCTCGCTGGCATCGCTGGAAGACCGAGACTACCAGCCCGGCCGCATGGTCTACCTGCGCATCCGCAAGACCCTGGGCGGCTGATGGGCGGAGCGCGAAGCCCCGCCCACCCAACCTAGACCCGCGCCGCCTGCTGCTCGCCGTCGACGGTCGGGGTGATCAGCGCCGGCTCGACCGGCGGCTGGTCGGCGCCGTGCGCCCAGCCCTTGATCAAGAAGCTCAGGGCCACGAACACCGCGCCACAAGCCACGCCCGCCCAGCCCAGCTTGTTGAAGCCGTCCATCGAGGTGGCGAAGGCCGCGGCCGGGTCCAGCACCTGGCCGCCCACGGTCTCGGTGCCCATGGCGCCGGCGATCAGGCCGCCCACGTACTGGGCGATCGACGAGGCCAGGAACCACACCGCCATCATGAAGGACACCACCTTGGCGACGCTCAGCTTGGTGATCTGCGACAGGCCCACCGGCGATAGGAACAGCTCGCCCGTGGTGTGCAGCATGTAGAGCAGGCCCAGCATGTAGAGCGGCATCTTGTATTCGACCGCCAACCCTTGCGTCCAAACCACCACCAGGAAGCCCAGGCCGACCTGCAGCAGGCCCAGGCCGAAGGTCAGGGTTGGGTTCGGCATCCGTCGGCGCGCGCCCAGGTAGGCCCACATGGCGGCGAAGACCGGCGCGAAGATCAGGATGAAGCCGGCGTTGAACGACTGGGTCTGCGCCGCGTCGATGCCCATCAGGTCGACGTTGCGCGCCGCGAACAGGTTCAGCGAGGTGCCGGCCTGTTCGAACAGCGTGAAGAACACCACCGAGCCGAACACCAGCACCAGGGCCAGCAGCATCCGCTCGCGCTCCACCTTGTTGCACTGGCCGACGATGAACCAGGCGATGAACAGCAGGGCGGCGACGGTCGAGATCCCCAGCGCCCAGCCGACGAGCTGGTTCGACTGCACGAGGAACCAGACCGGGATCACGCCCGCGAGGCCGCCGAGATAGATCAGCCATTCCCGGCTGATGGGGCCCGCGATCTTCTGCCGGAGCAGTTCGGGGTTCGGCGGCTCGCCCTTGCCCAGCAGGTGCTTCTTGCCGAGGACGAAGACGACGAAGCCCGCCGCCATGCCGACGCCGGCCAGGCCGAAGCCGGCCCACCAGCCGAAGTCCGTCCCCAGCCACCCGCACAGCACCGAGGCCCAGAACGCCCCGAGGTTGATGCCATAGTAGTAGAGGGTAAAGCCAGAATCCCGCCGCGGGTCGCCCTGCGGATAGAGCTGGCCCACGATCGTGGAGATGTTCGGCTTCAGGAAGCCGACCCCCATGATGATCAGTGAGACCGCCAGGTAGAAGGCGTTCTTGCCGAACGGGTCCACCTGGTTCTTCAGCTCGTACGAGCCCTTCGGCATCACGGCCGGCAGCGGGCCGCCGGGCGCCATGTCCTTGACCTCCAGGCCGCCGTCGGCGGTCGCCTGGAACGCGTGCGGCTGGCCGGCGATCATCACCCGGACCTGCCGTTCCTCCATCCGGCCCTGGATCGACACGTCGTAGCTCTGCCCGGCGTAGACCAGGGTCTGCTTCGCGGGCGAGCCTTCCACGGCCATCATGCCGTGGCCCGCCACGAGCAGGAGCGCGCCGAAGGCCACCGCCTTGCGCGTGCCCAGATAGCGGTCGGCCAGCAGGCCACCGATCAGGGGCAGCAGATAGACCAGCGACGTATACGAGCCGTACTGCGCGCCCGCCGTGCTGTCGTCGAACAGCAGGTGCTGGGTAAGATAGAAGATCAGGATGCCCCGCATCCCGTAGTACGAGAACCGCTCCCACATCTCGGCGAAGAACAGGATGATCAGCCCGCGCGGGTGGTTGCGCAGCAGCTGCATGAGGACCGGGAGGCCGGTGACCAGCGTCACGACGATCCCGATGAGCAAGATTGGATTCATGTGGAGTGGGTTTCCGCTTTCCCGAAGCTCGCGCGCGGGCGATCGCCCCCGTTCCCGCTACGCGTATTCCTGCGGGCACAAAACCACTTAGGTCCGGCCAGCACAAGCAAGGCTGCGCCTGGGCAGGCCCCTGGCGCAGCGAAAGGCGACCCCCAATATCCCACGCAGCCCGAACGCGCGCGGCGCGTTCTGTGGTCCGAGGAGGACCCCGATGAAGATTCCCGGCCCCGACCATCCCATCACGATCACCCCAGCCACCAAGCGCTGGCGCGCGAAGTTCCAGGGCCACGTGGTCGCCGACAGCGCCAACGCCCTGATCCTGCAGGAGGCGAGCTATCCGCCGGTGGTCTACTTCCCGCGCGACGACGTCTCGATGGAGTACATGTCGCGCACGGCCCATTCCACGCACTGCCCCTACAAGGGCGACGCCAGCTACTACACGCTCCTGATGGACGGCCACTTCGCCGAGAACGCGGTCTGGACCTACGAGACGCCCTTCCCGGCCATGGAGCTGATCGCCAATCGCGTGGCGTTCTATCCGAACCATGTGGAGCTCTACGAGGTCGACGACGCCGCGGTGAACCCGCACCACGTCGACGCCCCGCAGGAGCCGCGCGCGGTCGACGCCGTGGTCCAGCACACCGACTCCGGCGACGGCACGAGCCAGCGCGAGCACTGGCCCCCCAACGCCGGCCAGCCGCCGATCGAAGGCGGGGTGCGCTAGTGGGAGAAGGCTGGCGCGGTCTTGGCCAGCGCCAGCTCGCCTCCGGTGTAGATCAGCTCGTTGGTCACTTCCCGGACGCACCAGTCCGGGATTTCCACCTTCATGGCGGCCATGCGGTTGGCAGCCTCGCACTCGGCCGTGACCAGCCCCTCGTGCGGCCCCTCGAACACGTCGACGACAAATCCGCCCACCTTGTGCCGACGCTTGGAGATCCGCTCGCCGGGCAGCTTCGCCATCACGGCGTACTCCTCGGCGCTGAGGTATAGGTTGGTCATCGGCCCGATCAGTGGATTGTCGGGCGCGTACTTCTTGGCCAGCTTGAACTCCTGCTCGCCGGTCGCCAGGTGCGTGATCCGGCGCAGCCGCAGCCGCCCGCCGTCGATGTAGAGATCCTCGATCCGCCGCGCCCCGGCCTCGTCCAGCTTGGGCATGTTGGCCGGGTCCACGAGGAATCGCCGCTCGGCCACCCAATGGGCGTACTTCGGCAGCTTGACTGGCATCCTATCCCTCGCGCGGTCCCGTCCACTCCGGCCGTGCGCCCTGCGGCCGCACGCTCATCGTCAGCCCATCGGCGAGCCGGTAGGGATAGGCGGCCACATCGAAGTCTTCGAGACAACCCACATTCACGCCATAGCTGTCCGGCGCGGCGCGCTTCCTGTGGAACGGATAGATGCCGCACGTCCGGCAGAACCAGTGCTGGGCCACGCCCGTGTTCCAGCGGTAGAGCGTGAGTTCGTCGCGGCCCGCCTCGATGGTCAACCCCCGCTCATGGACCTTCGCCATCAGCGCGCCCCTGCGCCGGCACAGCGAGCAGTCGCACCGCGTCAGCTCCTCGATCTCCGCATCGACGCGAAAGCGGACGGCTCCGCAGTGGCAGGATCCAGTCCAGGTGGGCATGGCGGGCGTTTGAGCCTGCCCTGTCGCCTGCGGCAAGGTGCAGATCGCCGGTCCTGGCTCTGGGGGCTAGTAGGCGAAGTCGTCGAACACCCGCCCCACGTCGCCCTTCCAGCGGGTGTTGTAGAGCTCCACCAGACGCTCGGCCGGGGTCACGCCGGTGTCGGCGATGTGCTCCAGTTCGGCGAGGTAGCCACTCTCGTCCACAAGGCCGCCCGACAGGCGGTTGCGGTTCTTCAGGCCCTGCTTGGCGATGGCCAGCAAGTCCTTGGCCACGTCCTGCACCTTGCGGCCGGCGATCTCGGCCTGCAGGCCGCGGCGGGCCACGTCGGCGCGCAGGGTCTCGTGGTCCTCGATCCTCCAGTCCTTGCAGAGGTCCCAGGCTGCGGCCAGCGCCGCGTCGTCGTACAGCACGCCGATCCAGAGGGCCGGCAGCGCGCAAAGGCGGCTCCACGGCCCGGAATCCGCGCCGCGCATCTCCAGGTACTTCTTCAGCCGGACCTCGGGGAAGATCGTGGTGGTGTGGTCGGCCCAGTCCTTGATCGTCGGGCGCTCGCCCGGCAGTTCGGCGAGCTTGCCGTCCATGAAGTCCACGAACGAGCGCCCCGCCAGGTCGATGTACTTCCCGTCGCGCTTGGCGAAGTACATCGGCACGTTCAACGCGTAGCGGGCGTAGGTCTCGAAGCCGAAGCCGTCTTGGAAGACGAAGTCCAGCATGCCCGTGCGATCGGGGTCGGTATCGGTCCAGACGTTGGCGCGGCTGGAGACCAGGCCCGTCGGCTTGCCCTCGACGAAGGGCGAATTGGCGAACAGCGCCGTGGCGATGGGTTGCAGGGCCAGCGAGGTGCGGAATTTCGCCACCATGTCGGCCTCGGACGAGAAGTCGAGGTTCGCCTGCACCGTGCAGGTGCGGAACATCATGTCGAGGCCCAGCTTGCCGACCTTCGGCATGTACTCGCGCATGATCTTGTAGCGGCCCTTGGGCATCACCGGGATCTGCTCGCGGGTCCATTCCGGCGTGAAGCCCAGGCCCAGGAAGCCCAGGCCCAGCTCATCGGCGACCTGCTTGACCTCCTCCAGGTGCTGGCCGGTCTCCTCGCAGATGTCGTGCACGGTCTCGAGCGGCGCGCCCGACAGTTCGAACTGACCGCCCGGCTCCAGGCTGACGTTGGCCAGGCCGCGCTCCAGCGCGATGACGTTCTCGCCCTCGTAGACGGGCGTCCAGCCGAAGCGGGTCAGGCCGTCCAGCAGCGCCTTGATGCCCCGGGGCTCGTAGGGAACGGGCGCATGGTCGGCCAGGCGGAAGACGAACTTCTCGTGTTCGGCGCCACATCGCCATTCGCTGGCCGGCTTCGCCCCGTCGGCCATCCAGCCGACCAGGTCTTCGAACACGAGCGGGCGGTCGTCGCACACGACGTCGGCCATGAAAATCCTCCCCGGCCTCAACGCCGTGCGCGGGGAAGCGGGTCCCACGCTTCGGCGTCTTTACGCCGTCAGGATAGGTGGGCGCAAATCCGCTAAGCTCAAGGGCGGCTTAGCTTTACTGCATCGACGGAAGCGGAGGTTCGGCCCTCTACGCCTCGCAAGCGCGCTCGTTTGAAACCACGAAACGCACGAAAGACACGAAACTCGGGTCGCACGGCCCTTTCGTGCCTTTCGTGTCTTTCGTGGTTGAATCCTTCGGCGCTGGCGTGCCGCGGCGGGCTACCGCCAGTCCCCCACCGCCGCCTGCCACAGAGTGAGCGCGCTGATCGCAGCGGTGTCGGCGCGCAGGATGCGCGGGCCCAGGGTCGCGGCCACGGCGTAGGGGAGCGCCCGAAGCGTCTCCCGCTCCTTCGGGGAGAAGCCGCCCTCCGGCCCGATCAGCACCGCCCACGGCCCGCCCGCCTTCACCGCGCCCAGCACGGGCGCCGCATCGCCGGCCTCGTCGCAGAACAGCAGCTGGCGCGACACGTCCCAGGTGGCCAGCAGCTTTTCCAGCTTCACCGGCTCCAGCACCTGGGGCACGTCCAGCCGGCCGGTCTGCTCCGACGCCTCGACGGCGATGGCCTGCAGGCGGTCCACCCGCGTGTGGTCGGCATTGGTCCGCTCGGTCACCACCGGCCGCACCCGCCGCGCGCCCAGCTCGGCCGCCTTCTCGACGATGGTCTCCAGCCGCGCCCGCTTCACCAGGGCGACCACCAGGTCCAGGTCCGGTCCGGCCTCCTGCGCCCGCGTCCGCGCCTCGACGTCCAGCACGACAGCGCGCTTGCCCACCTTCGCCAGCCGCGCCCGCCACTCGCCATCGCGGCCGTTGAACACCGCCACCTCGTCGCCCACCGCCTGGCGCATCACCGCGGCCAGGTAGCGGCTCTGGCCTTCATCCAGCTCAAGGCTGGCGCCGGCGGTCAGGTCATGCGGGACGAAGAGGCGGATCATGGCGGGGTTTGTAGCGCCGCGCCGGCATCTCGGGATAGGCTGCCCCGATGTCCAAAGAATACGACCGCGACCTCGAGGCTCGCCAGCTCGCCCTCGTCCGCTGGCAGCAGCAGGCCATGCAGAGCGACGAGAAGGTCGCCGTCATCTTCGAGGGCCGCGACGCGGCCGGCAAGGACGGGACCATCCGGGTGCTTACCCAGCACCTGTCGGTGCGGGCCACCCGCGTCGTCGCCCTGCCCAAGCCCTCCGACCGGGCGCGCAGCCAGTGGTTCTTCCAGCGCTACGTCGCCCACCTCCCATCCTGCGGCGAGACCGTCATCTTCAACCGGTCCTGGTACAACCGCGCGGGCGTCGAGAGGGTGATGGGCTTCTCGTCGCCCGAGGACCAGGAGATCTTCCTGCGCGACGTTCCGGCCTTCGAGGCCATGCTGCTGGAAAGCGGCCTGCGGCTGGTGAAGATCTGGCTCGACGTCTCGAAGAAGGAGCAGGCCAAGCGGCTGGAAGAACGCCACACCGATCCGCTCAAGATCCTGAAATCGTCGCCCCTCGACGACGCCGCGCAGGAACGATGGGACGCCTACACCGAGGCGCGCGACGAGATGCTGCGTCGCACGTCCACCCCGGGCGCGCCCTGGATCTGCGTGCGGGCCGACCACAAGAAGGAGGCCCGCCTCGCCGTCCTCAGCCTGCTGGCCCACGGTCTGGCCGACGGCAAGCTCCTGGACGGCGTGCCGCCGCCGGACCCGGACGTGCTGTTCCCGTTCGAGATGGCGGCCCTCACCGACGGTCGGCTCGAGCGCTAGGAGCGCGCCGCGACGATCGGTCACAAGCTTGAGTAGAATTTTCCGCCTCTGTTCTCGCAACTTCCGAGAGCAGAGGCCAAGCTGTTAACCATAGATTCACCAAGCTTGTTCGTCGTTCGTTCCGCCAGTAGCCTGACGGCGACGACTCGCGAGACCCCATGACCCGAGACACCCTTACCGCCGGCGAGGCCCGGCGGATCGCCCTGGCGGCGCAAGGCTTCGGCGCGGACCGAGACGCGCCCGTCGGCAAGCGCCAGCTCGTGACGCTGATCCAGCGGCTCGGCGTCGTGCAGATCGACTCGGTCAACGTCGTGTCGCGCACCCACTACCTGCCGGCCTATTCCCGTCTCGGCGCCTATCCGCGCGAGCTGCTGGAGGAAGTGGCCTGGGCGAAGAAGCGACCGCTCTTCGAATACTGGGCGCACGAAGCCTCGCTGCTGCCGCTCGAGAGCCAGCCTCTGCTCCGCTGGCGCATGGAGGACGCCCGGAACGGCGTTGGCACCTGGAAGGGCATCGCGAAGTTCCTCCGCGACCGGCGCGACTTCATCGACCGCGTGCTGGACGAGATCGCGACGCGTGGCCCCCTCTCGGCCTCTGAGCTGGAGATGGGGCACAAGGGTCAGGGAGGCTGGTGGGGCTGGAGCGAGGCCAAGCGCGCCGTCGAATGCCTGTTCTGGGCCGGCGAGCTCACCACCGCCACCCGCCGCGGCACGTTCGAGCGGGTCTACGGCCTGCCCGAGAAGGTGCTGCCCAAGGCGATCCAGGACATGCCCACGCCTGCGCGCGAGGACGCCCAGCGCCAGCTCTACCGGATCGCGGCCCGCGCCATGGGGATCGCCACCGCCCGCGACCTTCGCGACTATTTCCGCATGCCGGTGGAGGGCGCCAAGGACCGGCTCGCCGAACTGGTCGAGGCGGGCGACCTGGCGCCGGTCGCCGTGAAGGGGTGGCGCGAGCAGGCCTACCTCGACCCCACCGCCCGCCGCCCGCGGAAGGTCGACCACACCGCCCTGCTCTCCCCGTTCGACAACCTGATCTGGTTCCGCGACCGCGCCGAGCGGATGTTCGGCGTGAAGGTCCGGCTCGAGATCTACGTGCCAGCCGAGAAGCGTCAGCACGGCTACTATGTCCTGCCCTTCCTGGAAGGCGACGCGCTGACCGCTCGCGTCGACCTCAAGGCCGATCGCAAGGCCGGCGTCCTCATCGCCCAGTCCGCCCACGCCGAACCCTGGGCCTCTGACGAGACGCCCGTGAAGCTGGCCCACGAACTGAAGCGCATGGCCGGCTGGCTGGGCCTGGAAACCGTGCGGGTGGAACGGAAGGGCGACCTGGCGACGGCGCTAAAGGATGCGCTGTGAGCCGCGCCGTGACGGAGGGGGCGAAGCTTAGTCCTCGTCCTCATCATCATCCGGCACGTCGACCACCAGCGCCGGCTTGCCGTTGTGCATCAGCTCGCCGTTCGGGCCCTTGTTGCCCAGCCATTCGTCCATCAGGCCGGCCGGGACGGTGTGTGGCGCTTCGGTGGGCTTCTCGGCCATGGGGTGCTCCTCTTCGGCAAGAGAACAGCACCCCACAGCCGAGGTTCCAAACGCCTAGGCCGCTCCCTCTGTCACCGCGTGCAGCCGCGCGTAGGCCCCGCCTTTCTGCACGAGGTCGGCGTGGCGGCCCTCCTCGACGATGCGGCCCTGGTCAAAGACCAGGATCCGGTCGGCCCCGCGGATGGTCGAGAGGCGGTGGGCGATGACGATGGTGGTGCGGCCCACCATCAGCTCCTCCATCGCCGCCTGCACCTGCCGTTCCGTCTCGACGTCGAGCGACGACGTCGCCTCGTCCAGCACCAGGATCGGCGCGTCCGCGAGGAACGCGCGGGCGATCGCCACCCGCTGCCGCTCGCCGCCCGACAGCTTCACGCCGCGTTCGCCGACCAGGGTGTCGTAGCCCTTGGGCAGCCGGCGGATGAAGTCGTCGGCCCGCGCCCGCTTGGCCGCGAGCGCGATCTCCTCCGCCGTGGCCTGCGGCCGGGCGTAGGCGACGTTCTCGGCGATCGTGCGGTGGAACAGCGCCGGATCCTGCGGCACCACCGCGATGGCCTGGCGCAGCGACCCCTGGGTCACCTTGGCGATGTCCTGGCCGTCGATCAGGATCCGCCCGCCGTCCACGTCGTACAGCCGCTGCAACAGCTTCACGAACGTCGACTTGCCCGAGCCGGTGGGGCCCACCAGCGCGATGCGCTCGCCCGGCGCAATGATCAGGGTGAAGTCGCGATACAGGGGTTCGTCCGCCGACTTGTAGCGGAAGGTCACCCGGTCGAAGGCGATCTCGCCCAGCTCGCCGCGGAAGCCCGTCGCCTCGCGCGCATCCGCCACCTGGGCGTCGGTGATCGCGAAGCCGGCCACGTCCTCGGCGTCGTCCAGGCCCTTCTGCATCATGCGGATGTTCTCACCGATGTTGCGCAGGTAGCCGCTCATCAGCAGGAACGAAGTGACGGCGAAGGCCACGTCGCCCGCGCTCGCCTCGCCGCGCGCCCACAATCGGACCAGCAGGCCGGACAGCCCGGCCTGCAACACGACCAGGATCATGTTCTGCACCAGCCAGACGTCGATGAACCGCGTCCACGTCTTCAGCGTCGCCTTGCGCCACATGGCCGTGATGCCGCCGATCCGCTCTTCCTCCCGCGCCTCGGCGCCGAAGGCCTTCACGGTGGGGTTCGACGAGATCGAGTCGGCCAGGGCCCCGCCGATGCGCGTGTCGAGCGCCACGGACTTCAGGTTCACCGGCCGGACCCACTTCACGGTGAGGAAGAGGTTGGACGCGATGTAGAGCACCACCACGGCGAGGGAGAAGATCCCCACGCTCGGCCACCGCGCCACCATTGTCACCGACAGGCCCAGCAGCACCACCATGGCCGGCCCCAGCCACAGCACCACGGCGTCCGACACCATGTCGTAGCCCCACATGGCGCGCGACAGCTTGCGCACCGTCGAACCCGCGAAGTGGTCGGCGTGCCAGTCGGCGGAGAAGGCCTGGACGCGCTTGAAGCCCTCGTCCGTCATCTCCTTCATGTTGCCCGCGGCCATCGGGTTCCAGAACCGGAAGGCCAGGTTCCTGACTAGCGAGAAGGCCAGGTAGACGCCGACGAAGATCGCCCAGGCGCTCCAGGCGGCGGGCGGCTCGCGCGGCGTGGTCGCCACCACGTCGACCAATCGGCCGGCTGCCCAGGGCAGCATCAGGTCGAAGCCGATCGCCACCAGCATCAGCACCACCGCGGTCCAGAACAGCAGCGGCCGGCGCAGCCAGAAGCCGCCGATGAAGCGCAGCACCTGGGCGTTCGAGAGGACCCGCTTGGTCTTGGTCTCTTCGTCGTCCTCGTAGTGGTCGGTCATGACAGGTCTCGGATACGGGCGCCGGGACCGGGACTCCGAGCGTGGAGCGCGCACCGGTCCGGCGCAGAAATAGGGAATGGATTCAGCGGGGCTTGCGAGCCGAGGCGGGCTCGGCGGGCCACGGGCGCGCGGTATCGCTTCGCATTGGCGCGAGCCAGGACGCGAAGCGGGTCGGGCGAGTTACCGGTGTCGTTTCGGCGGCGGCCCGAGGCGCGTGGGGAAGGCGTGCGTCACAACAGCTGTCATTCCGGCGCCTCCCTGAAAAAGCCTCGAAGGCCGGGAAGCTAGGCGGGCCGATATCGCCGGTCAAGGAAACCGCCGCGGAAGGTTAACGCGTGTCGGCCGCGAGCGGCATTTCGGCAACACCGCCGGTTCTGCTAAGCCCCGCCCGATGAGCCACACCGCGCCCTTGCCCGACGCCGCGCCCAGCAATTGGGTGGACCGGCATGCGCCGCCGGGACTGCGGCCGTGGCTGAAGCTGGGGCGGTTCGACCGGCCGGCGGGGATCTGGTTGCTGATGCTGCCGGGGTGGCAGGGCATCGCCCTGGCTTGCGCCGTCCAGGGGCGCCTGCCCGATACGATCCTGCTGCTGCTGTTCTTCCTGGGCGCGGCCCTGATGCGCGCGGCGGGATGCGCCTACAACGACATCGTCGATCGGGACATCGACGCCAAGGTCGCCCGGACGGCGCTGCGGCCTATCCCCGCTGGGCAGATCAGCGTGAAGCAGGCCTGGGCCTTCGTGGTCGGATGCAGCCTCGTCTCGTTGCTGATCCTCTTGAGCTTGCCGCCGCTCTGCTGGCTGCTGGGCGTGCTGTCGCTGGGTCTGGTGGCCGCCTATCCGTTCATGAAGCGGATCACCTGGTGGCCGCAGGCGTGGTTGGGCCTGACGTTCAACTGGGGCGCCCTGCTGGGCTATGCGGCGGCCAGCGGCGAGCTCACCGCACCGGCCATCCTACTCTATGCCTCGGGCATCGCCTGGACGCTGGGCTACGACACCATCTACGCGATCCAGGACCTCGAGGACGACGCCCTGGCCGGGGTGAAGTCTTCGGCGCGGCGACTGGGCGACAAGGCGCCCCGGGCGATCGGCGGGTTCTACCTGGGGACGCTGGCCTTCGCCTTCGCGGCTGGGACGCTGGCGCGACTCGAGGTCGGCTTCGCGATCCTGCTGGTCCTGTTCGCCATCCACCTGGGTCTGCAGGCGCGGCGGGTGCGCGTGGACGACCCCGCCCTGGCGCTCAAGCTCTTCAAATCCAACGCCGGCGCCGGCCTGATCCTGTTCGCGGCGCTGGCGGCGGGAAGCCTCTAAGAGCCTCAGTCCTTCTTGGCCGTCGCGGCCTTCTGCGCCGCCCAGGCGGGCAGCTTGTGACGCTTCTTGCGCGGCGCGAACATTGCGGCCAGCCCGGACGGCGGCGCGCCCTTCTTGCCCAACAGGGCTTCGATCACAGTCATGGATTCACCGGTTCCTATTCCGCCATAGGCTGACGGCCGACTGTGGCGAGCCCGTTACCAACGCCTGCGACCGATGCACCAATGACGGGTGACAAAAGCGCGCAGGTTGCATCCGCCGAGCAGCGTTCGGCGTGGTCGGCGGCGCTGCTGGCGTCTCCCTTCTCTGTCGCCGTGACGCACGCTAGGCTCGGCCTTCAGGGCAGATGAGGGTTGCACCGTGCTGAAGTTGGTTCTTGGGACGCTGTCCGGAGCGGCGGTCGCATTGACGGGATCTGGCGCCCTGGCCGCCGACGGCGCGTCGGAAAACCTCACCCTCCTGTGCCAGGGCGCAGACGTGGCGATGATTCCCTACGCGGGCTACGCCTACGGTCCGCCGACCCGCGACATGCGGATCCCCTCGCAGATCGTCGTGGTGCTGGAGGACGGCGCGATGCGGATCAAGCCGCCGGCGGGCTGGGCGCCCGTCTACGCCAAGAAGCCGAGCGACGGCTGGTACGCGCTCGAGAAGACCTCCGTCGACAAGTTCTCGATCCGGGGCCGGCTCAACTTCTCCCGCCTCGACCGCTATCGCCTGACCATCGACCGGCGCACCGGCGCGGCGACGTTCGGAACCTTCTCCGGCGTCTGCAACCCGATCGCCAGCCAGCGCGACGCCACGCGCTTTTAGCGCGGGCGCGGCGGCGCCTTCACCACGCTCCTGGAACTGACGCTGCCGCGCGCCGAGGCGGCGCGCGCACGTCTTTGACTCTCGTTATTGTATGCCATACAAATATGGGCATGGCGGAGGTTCGATCCCTGGCGGAGGTGCGCGCCACGCGTGAGCCGGGCAAGCGCATGCGCTCGCGGCTGCTGGATGCGGCGGTCGAGCTGTTCAAGGCCAAGGGCCTGACCGGCGTCGCCGTCGCCGAGATCGCGACCGCAGCCGGCGCGTTCCCCAGTCAGGTCACCTACTATTTCCGCACCAAGGAGGCCCTGTTCGTCGAGGCGGCCTGTCGCGAGGTTCTGTACGTCGCCCGCCAGGCCGAACGGGCGGCCGCCGGCGCGCGCTCGGGCTCGGACTACAACCGCCGCCTGGTCGAGACCGTGATCGGCTCGCCCGGGCTGGCCCTGTTTGTCGAGGCGCTGTCGCTTACGCGCCGGCGCCAGGACCTCAGCCCACTGGTCGAGCGCACCTTCGAGCGCCTGCATGCCGAGGGTGACCGCGCCTATGCCGACACCCGCCACGCACGCGGGTGGTCGGAGGCGGAGGACGCCGCCACCGTAGCCCGCCGGTTCTGGACCCTGGCCCTTGGCGTCGCCCTGCGCGAAGGCGCCACAGAGGCCACCGTCGCGCAGGCGGTCGAGGAAATGGTCGCCCTGCTCCGCCACGACGTTCGCACCACCGGAGACCGCTGATGGCCGCCGCCGCCCGTGTCGCCCCCAAGGACTACTTCACGCCCGAGGAGTGGAGCCCACTCGCGACGAAGTCGTCGTGGAAAGGTCCGGCCCTGATCGCCCACGCCTGGGCCGTGATCGGTCTCGCGGCCGCCATGGCCATGGCCTTCCCGATCACCACCCCGCTGGCGGTGATGATCATCGGCGCCCGCCAATTGGGCCTCGCCATCCTGATGCACGACGCCGCCCACGGCGCCCTGCATGGCGACCTGAAGGTCAACGACTTCCTGGGCGACAAGCTCACGCCGGGCGGCCTAGCGAACTACCGCACCTACCACCTGGGCCACCACAAGTACGCCCAGCAGGCCGAGGACCCCGACCTGGGCCTCTCGGCGCCGTTCCCGATCACCCGCCTGTCGCTACGCCGCAAGATCGTCCGCGATCTGACCGGCCAGACCTACTACAAGCAGCGCTGGGCCGGCCTCGTGAAGCGGCTGGCGGAGCGCAAGGCCGGCGAGCCGCTGCTCCCGATCCTCAAGGACGCCATCGTCTCCCGGAAGCGCTTCCTGACCGGCATGGTGCTGACGATCGCCGTCACCGCGCCGTTCGGCTTCTGGTGGGCCTGGCCGGTGCTGTGGCTGCTGCCCCAGGCCACCTGGCTGCCGATGATCACCCGCCTACGCAACATCGCCGAGCACGCCTGCGTGGGGAAGGACGAGCCCGACCCATTGCGACACGCGCGCACCACCCACGCCAACATCCTCGAGCGGGCGCTCCTGGCGCCCTACTGGGTGAACTACCACTGCGAGCACCACATGTTCATGCATGTGCCCTGCTACAACCTGCCCCGCACCCACCGCCTTCTGAAGGCCAAGGGGGTGCTGCCCGGCATGCTGACCGCGAACGGCTATCTCGAGGTGCTGCGCCTGGCGACCAGCAGGGCCGCCCGCGACGACACCCGCGGCCCTACCCCCGAAGCCCGCGGCGTCCGCCAGACCGCGATCCAGTAGGTTCTAGGCGGCCCGTGTCACCCGGGCGTCCACGAGGGCCGCGTGCAGGTCCTCGATGAGGATCGGCTTCGGCACAACGCCGTCCATGCCCGCAGCGGCGTACTCGTCCACCTGGGCCGGCATGGCGTTGGCGGTCAGCGCCACGATCCGGGTCGGCGGCAGCCCGCGCTCGGCCTCGATCCGGCGGATGTCGCGCGTGGCGCTCACCCCGTCGCGCACCGGCATCTGGATGTCCATCAGCACCAGGTCCCACTCACCGCGGCCCCAGGCCTCCACGGCCGCGCGGCCGTCGGGCACCACGGTGGGGTCGACCCCCAGGGCGTTCAGCACCGTGCGCACCACCCGCTGGTTCGTCTCGTTGTCCTCGGCCACCAGCACCCGCAGGTCGGCCACATGGCGGGCGACGCCGTCCGCCTGGCGGTCCACCGTCGCGCGCTCCAGCGGCAGCAGGATCGTGAACACGCTGCCCCGGCCGGGATCGCTTTCCACCGCCAGCGTGCCGCCCATCAGCTCGACCAGTTGGCGGCAGATCGCCAGGCCCAGGCCCGCGCCGCCATAGCGCCGCGTCGAGCCGCCCTCCCCCTGCTGGAATTTCTCGAACAGCCGGGGCAGGAGGTCGCTGGCGATGCCGATGCCGCTGTCGGCCACCGAGATCACCAGGCCGGCCGACCCGCCGCCGGCGTGGAGGGTCACACCGCCCTCCGCCGTGAACTTCAGGCCGTTGGACACCAGGTTGTACAGCACCTGCCGCAGGCGCACCGCGTCGCCCAGCCAGGCGCCCTGTACCGAGGGATCCAGGTCGATCGATAGCGACAGGCCTTTCGACTCCGCCAGCGTCATCGCCGTCTCGCAGGCTTGCCGAACCACGGCTTCCAGCTCGAACGGCGCCGTCTCGATGCGCACGGTGCCGCGCTCCATGTCGGCCACGTCCAGCACGTCGTTAAGCACCGTCAGGAGCGCCGTACCGGAATTGAGGATCACCTCGACCCGCTCGCGCTGGTCCGGCGTCAGGTCGCCCAGCAGCAAGGCCTGGCTCATCCCCAGCACGCCGTTCAGCGGCGTGCGTAGCTCATGGCCCATGTTGGCCAGGAACTGCGACTTCATCACATTGGCCCGCTCGGCCGCGTCGCGCGCCGCCGTCACCTCGCTCAGCGCGCCGTGCAGGCTCCTGTCGTAATCGCCCAGGGCGCCCAGCAGTCGGTTGAAGCGGCGGGTCAGCTGGCCCACCTCGTCGTCGCGGGCGACCGGCAGGCGCGCGCTGAAGTCGCGCGAGGCGGTCACCGCCTCCATCCCGGCGTTCAGCGCATAGATCGGGGCCAGCGCCCGGCGCGCCAGGCGGCGGGCCACGAGCCCGGCGATAGCCGTGGCCAGCAGCGACAGCGATAGCGCCACGCCGATGTTGGTGATCCGTTCGGCCAGGATTTCATGGTCGTCGACCCACAGCACGACCTCGCCCACCTGGCGGCCGGCCACATAGTGCGGCGCGCGCACCTCCAGGCCCGTGGGCCAGAACCGGGTCTGCACCGACCGCACGCCCTTGAAGGCCAGCTTCTCGCCCAGGCCCTTGACCTTGCCGAGTTGCACCCGGCGGCCCTTGAAATCGGAATAGACCGCGGCCACGCCGTGTTCGCTGCCATCCAGGAGGCGCGAGGCGGCCAGCACGGCCCCGGCGTCGCCGGCCGTCACGCCCTTGTGCGCGATCGTTCCGATGGCATGGGCCAGGCGGACGGAATCCGCGGCCAGGTCCGCGCGGTCGTCGCGCCAGTTGCTGTATTGATAGACCGAGAACGCGGCGAGCATCGCGGTGACCGTCGAGATCAGCGCCACGGCGACCACGCGGGCTTCCAGGCTCGCGCCCGTCGTCCCGCGGCCCCGCTTCTGCGTTCGGCCGACCACGCCCATACTACCGCCCCCGCCCTCCCGGTCAGGTTCCCGACAGTAGGGACCGTTGACCCTCAGATGTTAATCGCCGGCAAATCCCGCCAAGACCGTGGCGCCCATTCCGGGTGATGCGGCAAGGAGTCGCAGATGATCGCCCCCACGCCGGAGGCCCGCCGCGGCTTCATCCTCGAGCACACGCGCCGGCAGCGGCCACCCCATACGCCCGAACTCGAGCTCCACCTGGCGGACGAGATCACCCCCATCTGGCGCATGACCGAGGAGGCGCTGGCCGAGATCGGCCTGCCTCCGCCGTTCTGGGCCTTTGCCTGGGCGGGCGGCCAAGCCCTGGCCCGCTACGTGCTCGACAATCCCGCCCTCGTGGCGGGCAAGGCGGTGGTCGACTTCGCTTCCGGCTCAGGGCTGGTGGCCATCGCGGCCAAGCGCGCTGGCGCCGCCCGGGTGCTGGCCGCCGACATCGACGTCTTCTGCGGCGCCGCCCTGGACCTCAACGCCGCCGCCAACGGCGTCGACGTGGAGTTCACCGGCGACAACCTGCTGGACGCGCCGCCGCCGCCGTGGGCCGACGTCATCCTGGCCGGCGACATCTGCTACGAGAAGCCGATGGCCGAGCAGGTGATGGCCTGGCTGGCCGTCGCCCGCGCCGCCGGCGCCACGGTGCTGATCGGAGACCCGGGCCGCAGCTACTTTCCCCGCTCGGGCCTCGTGAAGCTCGCCGAGTACCAGGTCCAGACGACGCGCGAGCTGGAGGACATGGAGGTCAAGAAGTCCTCGGTCTGGACTCTGCCGTGAGCGAGATCTAGTTTGGAACAAATTACGAACATATAGGAGGCGCGGTCATGCGCGAAGACGGCAAGGTCGACTATGTGGAGCTGCCGGGCGGCGACCTCGGGGCCGTGAAGGCCTTCTACGGCCAGGCCTTTGGCTGGACTTTCGTCGACTACGGCCCCGACTACGCCGCCTTCGACCAGGGCCTCGACGGCGGCTTCCAGTCCGGCGACGACGAGGGCTCGGTGAACAAGCCGCTGGTCATCCTCTACGCCCACGACCTGGAGGCCATGGAAGCCAAGGTCCGCGCCGCCGGCGGCCAGATCACCCGCCCCATCTTCAGCTTCCCCGGCGGCCGGAGATTCCACTTCGCCGACCCGGCCGGGAACGAGCTGGCGGTTTGGAGCGAGGTAGGCGCTGGTTAAAACTTCGCGCGGAAGGTGCGGGCCTGGAATTGGGGGACTGGGCGTGAAACGGGAGGTGTTCGCCGCTATGGCGGCCATGTTGATTAGCAGTCAGGTTTCGGCTGCAGACTTCAAAACTTTGCGGAACCTGCAGGCGCCGCCGCCTGTCACCGTCACCCCTTTGCCCGCCGACGCCAAGGCCGACCCAATCCGGCTAAGCAAGGTCGTGCTTCAGCCGCGGCAAGGCGAAAGCTGGGCCTTGATCTACCGATCGATATTGGTCAGCGATCCCGATAATCCGCCGCCCAAGGACGAACTCCTGCCCTGGCAGGACTCGCGAATGGAGGGTGACCGGGCGACGTTCGAGCGCATTTTCGATGAGGAGTTGCGGGCAGCCGGCTTCAAGACGGCTGCAGGCGGCAGCCTCTTCGAGGAGGCCACGGCGACCGATTTGCAGGTCGGCGTCCTCGTGGATGACATCAAGGGACGCTTCTGCCGCGATTGTCCGAACCTCTTCCAGAGGGACAAGATCGCCGCGGTCGTGACCATGAACGCGCGGTGGGAAATTTACTCGACTCTGCGGTCACAGGTCGTGGGGCGATTGACTACGTCGACCGGAGCGACCTGGCGCAAAGCGGTCGACGGCAACGCGACCGCCGTCATGTTCGATGCATTTCGCGAGAACGTGCGGGCGCTTCTGGCGTCCGAGGTGTTTCGGCAAGCTGTCACCGGCGCCCAGGTCGCGACGCCCACGGTGACCGCTAGTCCGATCAGCTTCGCACCCGGCGCGCCCGGCAAGCGCGCGGTCGCCAGCTCGACATCCGCGGTCGCCGCGATCTTCTCGGGGGACGCGCTTGGGTCCGGCTTCCTTGTCTCCAAGGAGGGCTATCTGCTGACGAACCACCATGTCGTCGCTGGCGCGAAGTACGTGAAGGTCCGCTGGTCGGACGGCGCGGAGACCATCGGCGAGGTCGTCCGCTCGGATCGCCGACGCGACATCGCCCTGGTGAAGGCCGAGCCTGGCGCACGCCAGCCGCTGGCGCTGCGCGCGACTGCCGCCACCCTCGGCGAGGCGGTCTACGCCATCGGCACACCCATCGACGCCAAGTTCCAGGGGTCGGTCAGCAAAGGCATCGTCTCGGCAACCCGCACCTATGAGGGCCAGCCCTTCATCCAGAGCGACGTGACCGTCAACCACGGCAACAGTGGCGGCCCTCTCATCGACGAGGACGGCGCGGTGATCGGCGTGACCATGTGGGGCGTGCAGCTCGGCGAGGCGCCGGCCGGGGTGAACTTCTTCATCCCTATCGGCGACGCGCTCAAGGCCCTAGCCCTGACGCCTATACCTTAAGACCATCGCGCCGCGACCCTCCTTGCGGCTAAGACGGAACCTCCCGCCGCCGTTTTCGCCAGGAGCCAGCCCATGACCCAAGACGCCCCCCTCGGAGAAGGCGTGCTCGTCGCCGAGACCGGCCTCGGCCGCTACCAGGTGGCCGCGCGGGCCGCCACCGGCGCTTTCCTGGTGGACGAGCCGGTCTCGGTGGGCGGCCTGGGGTCGGGCCCGACGCCCTACGACCTGCTCAGCGCCGCGCTGGGCTCGTGCACGGCCATCACCCTGCGCCTCTACGCCGAGCGCAAGGGCTGGCCGCTGAAGCGGGTCCAGGTCAGCGTGCGCCATCACCGGGCCTCGCTGAAGGAACGCGACCGCTTCGACCGCACCATCCTGCTCGAAGGTCCCCTCGACGACGCACAACGCGCCCGGCTGCTGCAGATCGCCGAACAGTGCCCCGTGCACCGGACCTTCGAGCGCGGCTCCGATGTGGTCACGGTGCTCAGCGCGGTCGACGAGGCGCCGATCGCGGCGGAGGGCGAGCCCGAACACATGCGCGACATGGAGGCGCTGAGCGCCGGCTAGGCGCTCGGGCCGACGCGCCCGAACGTTCGCTAAATGTTCGCAGTGCGCCCTGAGTGACGGTACACTGTCTCAATGTTCCACAACCCGCCGTCCCGCTGGCAGGCGTGGGCCGATCTCACCCCGCCGCCGATGGACCACGGGGTGGGCGGTCCCAAGCCACGGCAATTCAGCGTCGACACCGCACGGATCATTCTCGGCCGGGTCGAGCGGGGCGAGACGATCTCGGCGATCCTGGCCGGTCCCAACATGCCGTGCCGTCGGACGCTCTACGACTGGATCCGCGATGAGCCCGGCTTCGGCGAGGCCTGGGACGAGCTGCGCGGCGACCAGGCGAAGCGCCGCCTCGACGCGACGGAATACCGACGGGCCACCAAGAAGCCCTGCGGCCGCAAGAGCACCTACACCCGCGAGGTCGGCGAGGCCTGGTGCGCGCTCATTTCGAAGGGCCTGACCCAGCGCGAAGCCTCCGCGCGTCCCGGCATGCCGAGCGTCGCCATGGTCCACCGTTGGCTCCGCGGCCACCCGGAGTTTCGCGAGATGTACGTCACGGCCGCCGCCTACCGCGACTTCGTCCTCACCGAGGGGGCCATCGACCTGGCCCTGACCCATGGCTATGCCGTGCGCGCCCAGGTCGACGCCCGAAACGCCCGCGCCGCGGCCCTCCGGCCCGACCTGTGGCGATGGTGGGACTGATCCCGCGGCCCGCGATCGCGGGCCGCCACGCCTCCTTCCGCCCACTCGCCCGGCCTGTCACATCTGCTACACCTTCGGCGCCAGCGTACAGTCGGAGTTCCAGATGCGCCGTCGCAGCTTCCTCGCCGCCCTGCCCGCCGCCGCGCTCACCGGACCGGCCTTCGCCACTGCGCGACAGGAGAACCCCAACCGCGACCGGCCCGACGTCCACGCCGGCGACCGCATCGACGGCGCCACTTGGGCCAGCCGCAGCACCGCCTGGGGCCTGCACGGCGCGGCCGCCACGGCGCACCCTTTGGCCACCCAGGCGGCCATCGACATCCTGAAGGCTGGCGGCTCGGCAGTGGACGCGGCGATCGCGGCCAACGCCGTGCTGGGCTACGGCGAGCCGATCTCGTGCGGGATCGGCGGCGACTGCTTCGTCATGCTGTGGGACCCCAGGACGAAGAAGGTCGTCGGCCTCAACGGCTCGGGCCGCAGCCCCAGGGGCCTCAGCCTGGAGACGGTCCGCAAGCGCGCCACCGACAAGGGCATGATCCCCAGCCACGGCGCCGTCTCGGTCAGCGTGCCGGGCGCCGTCGACGCCTGGTGGAGCCTGCACCAGCGCTACGGAAAACGGCCCTGGAAGGACCTGTTCACCCCCGCCATCGCCCACTGCGAGGAGGGCGCCCCGGTCATCCAGAACACCGCCTTCTACGTCGAGGCCTCGAACCGCAACTTCTCGAACAACCGCGCCATCGAGGAGCTCGACAACTTCCGCAAGGTCTGGGTCCGCGACGGCAAGACGCCGCGCGAAGGCGAGATCTTCAGGAACCCCGAGCTGGGCCGCACCTACCGTCGGATCGCCGAGGGCGGTGGCCGCGCGTTCTACGAGGGCGAGATCGCCGAGACCATCGAGGCCTACTTCAAGCGCATCGGCGGCTGGATGACCAAGGCCGACCTGGCCGCACACCGGTCCGAATGGGTCGAGCCCCGCAGCATCGACTATCGGGGCGTCGACGTCTGGGCCCTGCCGCCCAACAGCCAGGGCCTGGTCACGCTGCAGATGCTGAACATCCTGGCCGAGTTCGACGTGAAGGCCATGGGTTTCCAGTCGGCCGCCGCCATCCACCACGCCGTCGAGGCCAAGCGCCTGGCGTTCGAGGACCGCGCGCGCTTCTACGCCGACCCGGCCTTCTACAAGCAGCCCGTCGAATGGCTGCTCTCCAAGGAGTACGCCCGGGAACGCGCGAAGCTGATCCGGCCCGACGCCATCGCGCCGATCTACTACCCCGGCAAGGCGCCCAGCCACGGCGACACCACCTATTTCACGACCGCCGACAAGGACGGGATGATGGTCTCGATCATCCAGTCCAACTATCGCGGCATGGGCTCGGGCCTGATGCCCGACGGCCTGGGTTTCATGTTCCAGGACCGTGGCGAACTGTTCGCGCTGCAGGACGGCCACCCGAATCTCTATGCCCCGGGCAAGCGGCCCTTCCAGACCATCATCCCGGGCTTCGCGACCAAGGGCGGCGAGCCCATGCTCAGCTTCGGCGTCATGGGCGGCGACATGCAGCCCCAGGGCCAGACCCAGATCGTGTCCAACATCGTCGACTTCGGCCTGGGCCTGCAGGAGGCCGGCGACAGCCCCCGCTGGCACCACGACGGGGGAATGGAGCCGACGGGCGAGGATCTCGGTCAGCCCGGCGTGCTCAACCTGGAGACCGGCGTGCCCGAGGCCACGAAAGCGGCGCTCGCCAAGCTCGGCTGGGTGATGAAGCCCGCTCCGGGCGGCTACGGCGGGTATCAGGCCATTCAGCGCCACCCCGGCCGCTATGCCGCCGCCACCGAGATGCGCAAGGACGGGGTGGCGCTCGCCTACTAGAGCGTGACAGCCAAAGGTGTGAGCGGCTTTGGCGCCCGTCACGCTCCAACCTACTGACGTCGGGGGTACGTCGTCCCGCCGACGACCTTGGCGACGTCGACCTCGCGCCAGTCGAAGTCCCGCGCCTCGCGCGCCTTCCGGCCCAGGAACAGGCTGTGGCAGTAGAGGCCCGGCGCCCGCTGGAACCGCAGGTAGGGCGCCGCGAAGGCCGAGAACCGGCCGACGATCGGGTTGTCCATGCTGGCCTCGATGCAGTCGAAGCCTAGCGCCGGCGAGAACAGCGCGCGCAGCCCCATGTCGCTGAACTGGAAGAAGTGCCAGGGCCGCTCGTGCGACGAGTACGAGAAGTGGGTCTCGATGAAGATGTGCCCACCCACCTTCAGCACCTTGGCGATCTCCTCGGCGACGACCCACGGCATCGCCAGATGCTCGAACACGGCCGTCGAATAGACCGCGTCGAACGGCCCCTCGACCAGTTCCGACAACCGGTGCGCGTCGCCGACCACGTCGACATTCGGGCCCTCATAGTAGTCGAAGCCCACATAGCTGGCGTGCTTCAGCAGGTCGGGCAGGACGTAGCTGCTGCTGACCTGCCGGCTGCCGATCTCCAGGATGCGGGACCCGGGCTTGTCGGCCAGGGCCAGCAGTTCCTGCACCAGGGTGTTGTGCCCCGCGCGCACCGGGGTCGGTACGTCGGGGGCCAGATAGGCCCTGTCCAGCCTGGGCGCCGTGATCGACAATGCCCACTTTCGCACCGCCTCGTAGCCCGCCCGGACCATCGATCTCAAACGCAATGACCCATCCTCTCACTCGCGGCGGACCATGGCGTCCCGCGTCCGCCCCGTCCACCTTGCGGCCGGCCGTATGAGCGGCCCCACCTTCTTCGCCACCCCGGCCGACTGGCGCGCCTGGCTGGAGGCGCACCACGCCACCGTGACCGAGCTCTCGGTCGGATTCTGGAAGAGAGGTTCGGGCAAGCCGTCGATCACCTGGCCCGAAAGCGTCGACGAAGCGCTCTGCTTCGGCTGGATCGACGGCGTGCGCCACCGGATCGACGACGAAGCCTACCGCATCCGCTTCACGCCGCGGAAGCCCGGCGGAATCTGGAGCCAGGTGAACATCAGGCGCTTCGCCGAGCTGAAGGCCGAGGGCCGGATCGCCCCGGCCGGCCAAGCCGCCTACGACATCGGCAAGGACCGCACGAAGGTATATCCCCACGAGCGCCCCCACGCCGCGTTCGCCCCCGACGAGGTCCAGCGCTTCCAGGCGAACGCCAAGGCCTGGGCTCACTTTCAGGCCTTTCCGCCCAGCTACCGCAAGGTGGCGGTCCATCGGGTCGTCATCGCCAAGGGCGAGGCCACCCGCGCCAAACGCCTCGACATCCTGATCGACGCGTCGGCGAGGGGGCTTAGACTGAAATCCCCGACCCAGGTGGACGACCGATGACCCAGGACGAGATGACCGCCATCGCTCTCAGCTTCCCCGGCGCCGAGGAGGGCACGAGCTACGGCCAGCCGTCTTTCAAGGTGAATGGCAAGTTCTTCACCCGCCTGCGTGCCGAGGACCAGAGCCTTGTCCTGCTCGAAGTCTCGTTCGACGAGCGCGAGATGCTGATGGAGGCCGAGCCCGAGACCTTCTTCTTCACCCCGCACTACAAGGACTACCCAAGCGTCCTGGCGCGCATGGCCAGCCTCGATCCGGGCTCGTTCCGCAACTTCCTGGCTCGCCGTTTCCGCAAGGTGGCCAAGAAGTCCGGTGTGAAGGCCTGGGAGGCCGCGCGGACATGACGGACGCCGAGTTCCGCGCCCTTTGCCTCGCTCTGCCGGACGTGGTCGAGGGCTCGAACATGGGTTCCACGTTCTTCAAGGCGAACGGCAAGGACCTCGCCCGTCTCCTCGACGCCGAGCGCTGCTACTTTCCCGGCGTTCCGATCGAGGAGATCGAGATGCTGGTCGAGGCCGAGCCCGACACCTTCTGGGCGGACGGCCACTACCGGAACGCCCGCTGCGTCGTCGCCCGCCTGGCGCCGCTGACGCCGCGGGTCGCGCGATCGTTCATCGAGCGCCGCTTCCGACAGGTGGCGAGGAAGGCGGTGATCAAGGCGTGGGACGTCAGGCGGAACTAGCCGGCGCCCGGGGGAAAGGTTTCCGGAAACTCGAGCTTGCCCGCGTCGTAGCCCAGCGCGCGGGTGCGAGCGATCAGCTGCACGAGAGTGTCCGCGTCGGGTCGAGGGTCTCGAGTGTAGATGTTGACCAGCTTCAGGTCCGGCGTCGCCATGATGAACCAGCCGTCGCCGTGATCCAGTAGCCAATAGGTGCGACCGACCGGCAGGAAGCCGAACAGGCGGTAATTGACGTGGACCTTGTTGTTGAGCCCCGGGTTCAGGATCTTCAACGGTCCGGCCACCACCTTTTCCTTGCCGGTCGGGGCGCCGTCTCGGCAGGCGTCCCGCTGGATCAGCTGCCCACCCTCGCGCAGGTAGTCGGTATAGCTGGCGACGCAGCCGTCGGTGAGCCGCATCGGCGTGCGGCCGATCTCATACCAGCGGCCGCTGAAATGGCTGGCCACCGCGATCGGTTTGGCGGGCTCCGGCGCCCGGGTCTGGCGCGCGGCGGTCATAGAGGCGCATCCGGCGACAAGCATCGCGGCAGCGCCCAGGAGGGCTAGGGTTCTGGGCTTCATGTGGGCTCCAAGGCCCGTGCGGAACCGAGTTAAGCGCCGCAGGTTCCGCCGCCGGTCAGAACTCGTCCTCGATCGCCGCCCGGAAGTTCTCGAACACCTCGCGGGCATTCTGATCGGGCTCGACCAGCGCCACCGCCGCGGCCGCCGCGGACGGCCCCGCCATCAGCCGGGCCACCACCGCGCCGTGCTGCACCACAGTCAGCTCCTCGCCCTCGGCCAGCCCGGTCAGCAGGGCGGCGATCTTCGGCGGCAGGTCGTCGAGGTCCAGGTTGGCCATCGCCCGATCCTAGACCGCATCGCGGGCCGCAGGTAAACCGCCGCCATGGCATACCGATCGCTCCGCGAATTCCTGGCCAAGCTTGAAGCGGCCGGGGAGCTGGTCCGCGTCACCGAGCCCGTCTCTTCCGTCCTCGAGATGACCGAGATCCAGCGCCGCCTGCTGGCGACCGGCGGCCCGGCCGTCCTCTTCGAGAACGTCACCCGCGCCGACGGCGAGCGTTCGACCATGCCTTGCCTGGTCAACCTGTTCGGCACCGTGAAACGCGTCGCGATGGGCGTCACGTTGGACGGCGTGGAGCGGACCACCGCCGGCGAGCTGCGCAGCGTGGGCGAACTGCTGGCCTTCCTGCGCCAGCCCGAGCCGCCGCGCGGCCTCAAGGACGCCTGGGACATGCTGCCGCTAGCCAAGACCGTCATGGGCATGCGGCCCCAGGTGCGGAAGTCCGGCCCGGTGCAGGAGGTGGTGCTCAAAGGCGACCAGATCGACCTCACCAAGCTGCCGATCCAGACCTGCTGGCCGGGCGAGCCCGCGCCGCTGATCACCTGGCCCCTGGTGGTCACCAAGGGCCCCTCCGATAGCCGCGAGGACGATTACAACCTCGGCATCTACCGCATGCAGGTTCTGGGCAAGGACAAGACCATCATGCGCTGGCTGGCCCACCGCGGCGGCGCCCAGCACCACCGGCGCTGGAAGGCCGAGGGCAAGCGCGAGCCCTTGCCCGCCTGCGCCGTCATCGGCGCCGACCCCGGCACGATCCTGGCCGCCGTCACGCCTGTGCCCGACACCCTCTCCGAGTACCAGTTCGCCGGCCTGCTGCGCGGCGCCAAGCTGGACCTCGTGCCCGCCAAGACCGTCCCGCTGATGGTCCCGGCCCACGCCGAGATCGTGCTGGAGGGCTACGTCCACCTCGATGAGTACGCCGACGAAGGCCCCTACGGCGACCACACCGGCTACTACAATTCCGTCGAGCGCTTCCCGGTGTTCCAGGTGACCGCGATCACCATGCGCAAGGATCCGATCTACCTCACCACCTTCACCGGACGCCCGCCGGACGAACCCTCAGTGCTGGGCGAGGCGCTGAACGAGGTCTTCATCCCGCTCATCCAGCAGCAGTTTCCCGAGATCGTCGACTTCTGGCTGCCTCCCGAGGGCTGCAGCTATCGCATCGCCGTGGTCTCGATGAAGAAAGCCTACCCCGGCCACGCCAAGCGCGTGATGCTGGGCGTCTGGAGCTACTTGCGCCAGTTCATGTACACCAAGTGGGTGATCGTCGTGGACGACGACATCGACGCTCGCGATTGGAAGGACGTCATGTGGGCGATGTCGACCCGCATGGACCCGGCGCGCGACATCACCGTCATCGAGAACACACCCATCGACTATCTCGACTTCGCCAGTCCGGAGAGCGGCCTGGGCTCGAAGATCGGTCTGGACGCCACCAACAAGTGGCCGCCCGAGACCCACCGGGAGTGGGGCGACAAGCTGGGCATGGACGCCGAGACCGTCGCGAAGGTCACGGAGAAGTGGGCCAGGCTGGGGTTGCCGGGCAGCGGCGCACCAGTCGATTAAGGTCGCTGCATGGACCCCGCCGCTTCCGCCCACGCCGCCGCTCTCTGGGCCGGCCTCTGCCTGATCCTTCTGCTCGTCCTCTCGGTGCTGGTGACCCGCCAGCGGCGTAAGCACCACGTCGAGATCGGCGACGGCGGCGTGCCGGCCCTGAACCAGGCGATCCGCGCCTTTGGCAACGCCACGGAATACGTGCCTGCCGCGCTGGTGGGGCTGGGTCTGCTGGCGCTGGTCGGCGCGCCGCCGCTGCTGATCCACGCCGTCGGGCTGATCCTGTTCGTGGGCCGCGTGCTGCACGCCGTCGGCCTCTCCCATTCCACCGGCCTCACCTGGGGCCGCGCCGCCGGCGTCCTCGCCACCTGGATCAGCTACATCGCCATCGCCGCGGCGCTACTGTTCTACGCGATCCCGTAGGGTTGTTCCGAGCGTCCGCGTCGGCCATATCCCCTCGATGGACGAAAACCTGCTGAACGACGTCGTCGCCGCCGCGCTGAGGGCCGGGGCCGACGCCGCCGAAGCCGTCGGCGCTGAGCGCCGCAGCCTCTCGATCTCCGTGCGTATGGGCGACCTGGAAGAGGTCGAGCGCGAAGAATCCCGCGACCTGGGCCTGCGGGTCTTCGTCGGCCAGCGCCAGGCCACCGTCTCCGGCTCGGACATTTCGCCCGAGGCCCGCGCCAAGTTGGTCGAGCGCGCCGTCGCCATGGCCCGCCTCGCGCCTGAGGATCCCTATGCCGGCCTGGCCGATCCCGAGCGGCTTGCTCGCGGGCCGCGCCCGGACCTCGATCTCTACGATCCCGCTGAGCCTAGCCCGGAAAGCCTGGAAGAGCGCGCCCGCGCCGCCGAGGCGGCGGCGCGCGCCGTGCCCAAGGTGACCAATTCCGACGGCGGCAGCGGCTCTTGGTCGTCGTCGCACTGGACCATCGTCACCAGCGCAGGCTTCGCCGGCGTGCATCGGGCGTCGGGCTTCTCCATCGGAGCGTCGGCCATCGCGGGCGACGGCGAGACGATGGAGACCGGCTACGACGGCCGTTCCACCCGCTGGCAGTCCGACCTGCCGACGCCCGAGAGCCTGGGAACCGAAGCCGGGCGCAGGGCCGCTCAGCGCCTGGGCGCCCGCAAGATCGCCTCGACCACAGCACCAGTGATCTTCGAGAACCGCTTGGCCGGGTCGCTGATGAGCCCGCTGATCGGCGCCATATCGGGCCCGTCCATCGCCCGTGGCACCTCGTTCCTCAAGGACAAGCTGGGCCAGCAGATCTTCGCCAAGGGGATCTTCCTCACCGACGACCCGCACAAGCCGCGCGGCCTGGGCTCCTCGCCCTTCGATGACGAGGGCGTGGCCAACCAGCGCCGCGACCTCATCGACGATGGCGTGCTCACCACCTGGCTGCTGAACTCTTCTTCGGCCCGCCAGCTCGGTCTCGTCACCACCGGCCACGCCTCGCGTGGCCTCGCAGGCCCGCCCGGCGTTTCGACGTCCAACCTGACCCTGCAGCCCGGCGACAAGGACCAGGCCGGACTGATGAAGGACGCGGGCGCGGGCCTACTGGTCACCTCGATGTTCGGCCCCTCGCTGAATGGCAACACCGGCGACTGGTCGGTGGGCTGCTCGGGCTTCTGGTTCGAGAACGGGGAGCTGGCCTACCCGGTCAACGAGATCACCGTGGCCGGCAACCTGCTCGACATCTTCGGCCGCATCGTGCCCGGCTCCGACCTGGAGATCCGCGGCTCCGCCAACGCGCCGTCACTGCTGGTCGACGCCCTCGCCATCGCGGGTCGATGAAGGACGATCTGAGACTCATCCTCGATGCTGCGCAGGAGGCCGGCGACCTGGCCCGAGCCCTCCGGAAGCAGGGTCTCGAGATCGAATACAAGGAAGCTGACGGCACCCCGGTCACCAACGCCGACATCGCCGCCGACAAGCTGCTGACCGAACGTCTGCGCACCGCTCGGCCGGAGTATGGGTGGCTGTCCGAGGAGACTGCGGATGCACGCGATCGCCTCGATTGCCGCCGGATCTTCGTCGTCGACCCGATCGACGGCACAAGGGCCTTCCTGCGCGACCGGCCCTGGTGGTCGGTGGCCATCGCGGTAGTCGAGGATGGACTGCCGGTGGCGGCCGCCGTCTACGCGCCGGAGGTCGACGAGACCTACGCCGCGGCCGCGGGCCTGGGCGCGACGCGCAACGGCGAGCCGATCCGGCCCAGTGTCGCCACGGCCCTCGAAGGCAGCCGGATGGTGGGCGACCCCGTCGTCTTCGCCCATTGGTCATGGCCGACGCCCTGGCCGCCCATGCAGGTGGAACAGCGCAACTCCACCGCCTATCGGATGTGTCTGGTCGCCGCCGGCGATTTCGACGCCGCCGTCGCCCCCGTGCGCAAGTCGGACTGGGATGTGGCCGCGGGCGACCTCATCGCCCGCGAGGCCGGCTGTTTCGTGGGGGACCACACAGGCGCGGGTTTCCGCTACAACCTCGCCAGACCGTCACAGGCCAGCCTCATCTGCGCGACGCCGGCCCTGGCCCCATTGATTCTCGAGCGGGTTGGGCATATCGGCGCGCGTAATTGATCTCACGCGAAAAGAATCCCCCAAGAACCCATCATGTCCGACAAACAACTCCTCCACCTGGTCATCGGCGGCGAACTGAAGTCGCTCGAGGGCGCGCCCGAGTTCAAGGACCTCACCAAGGTCGATCTCGTCGGCGCGTTCCCGACCTACCAGGACGCCCGCCGCGCCTGGCTCGCCAAGGCCCAGCAGACGGTCGACAACGCCCACATGCGCTACTTCATCATCCACGCGCACAAGCTGCTCGACCCCCACGGCGACGACGAGCACACCCACTAGACCTGATCGTCGCCGCAGCGGCGGCGGTAGGCGGGATCCTAGGCCCCGAGCTCCTTCGAACGCCGCACCGCCGCGGCGACAGCGTCGCGCATCAGGTCGGGCAGCGCCCCCTCCGCCAATAGGATATCCAGCGCCGCCTGGGTGGTGCCGCCCGGCGAGGTGACCTGCCTTCGCAGCTCGGCCGGGTCCTCGCCCGTACGGTTCAGCAGCGCGGCCGCCCCGGTGAGCGTCGAGCGCGCCAGGCGCTGGGCGTCCGCGGCGGACAGGCCGGCCGCAGCGCCCGCTGCCTCCAGGGCCTCGACGAAGGCGTACAGGTAGGCGGGCGCCGAACCCGAGACGCCGGTGGCGGCGTGCATCAGGTTCTCGTCCGTGAGCGCCACCACGGCGCCCAGGGGTTCGAACAGCGCCTGCGCGCGGCGAAGGGCGTCGGGGTCGTCGGCGTAGAGGCTGGCTGTGCCCTGGCCGATCGCCGCGGCGGTGGTGGGCATCACCCGGGCGACGCAGCGGCCGCCGAACTCGCGCGCTATGTCCGCGGACTTCACGCCGGCCGCAATCGAAACGATCACCGCGCTCGAGCAAAGCCACGGCGCCGCCTCGGCCGCGGCCTCGCGCCAGACCTGCGGCTTGACCCCGAGCACCACCGTCTTCGCCCGCGCCAATTCGGCGTCCGGCGGGTTGAGCGTCGCGCCGGCCCGTTCCGCGGCCACTGCCGCCGGCCCCGGGTTCGGATCGCGGATCATCAGGTCCGAGCCCTGGAAGGCGCCGGACGCCAGCCAGCCCTCGACCATGGCCCCGCCCATGCGCCCGGCGCCCAGCATCAGGATCGGCGTGATCATGCGGCCAGCCTTAGCCGACCGACCGCGAAGGCAAAACCCCGAACGGCGATCGCCCGACTCCGATTGACGCGGCGGCCGGGCCGCGCTTGCCTCGCGCGTTCCGATTTCTTGGGGGTTTGCTGGTGAAGACGTCGCGCGCGCTGCTGTTCGGTACGGCCCTGGCCCTGGCCCTGGCCGGTTCGGCCGTGGGCCAGGCGGCCAGGCGCGAGGTCGGCAATATCGTCTATGACGGCGCGCCAGCCACGCCGCCGGCGCTGCAGGCCGCCATCGCCCCCTACTACAACGCCCGCTCCGCGGTGTTCGAGGACTGGCTGCCGGACGGATCGATCCTGATCGCCACCCGCTTCGGCGACACCAATCAGATCCACCGCGTCGTCCAGCCGGGGGCCGCCCGAATCCAACTCACCTTCTTCGGCGAACCGATCAACAACGCCAAGGTCCGGCCGGGGACGTCGACCTATCTGTATCCGCGCGACGTGGGCGGGGCCGAGTACTACCAGGCGTACCTTCGCGACCTGGCCGGCCACGAGACGCAGATCACCGCGCCGAACACCCGCAACCAGGCCTTCGTGTTCAGCAAGGACGGCAAGACGATCGCCTGGAGTCAGGTGACGCCCGGCGATCCGAACTACGACATCGTTGTTGCCGATCCCGCCAATCCCGCCGGCCGGCGCGTGGTGCTGGAGGGGACGGGCTCGATGGGTCCCGAGGACATCACCGCCGACGGGAAGACCATCCTGGTCAGCCGCACCTATTCGGCGGCGCAGGCCGAGCTCTTCGTCCTGGACGTCGCGAGCGGCAAGCTCACGCCGATCGGGCCTCAGGGACGAAAGATCGCCTACCAGGGGGGAGCGTTCGTGGGGGCCGGGACGGGCGTGCTGACGCTCTCGGACGATGGCGCCGAACATGCGCGGCCCGTGGTGATCGACGTGAAATCCGGCGCGGTGCGCGACCTGGAGCCGGGCGCCAAGTGGGGCTCGGAGGGCTTCGACCTCAGCCCCGACGGCAAGACCGTGGCCACCTTCGTCAACGAGGAGGGCTATTCCAAGCTCATCCTGCGCGATGTGCTCACCGGAAGGACCCTGCCCGGCCCCAAGTTGCCGCAGGGCGTGCTGACGGCGGCCAAATTCTCACCGGACGGGTCAAAGATCGGCCTGAGCCTCTCAACCTCCACCAGCTCTGGCGATGTCTGGAGCTACGAGCTGAAGAGCGGCCAGCTCCTCCGCTGGACCGAGAGCGAGCTCGGCGGCCTGGACCCGGCGAAGCTCGTGGAGCCCACGCTGTTCCGCTACCCGACCTTCGACGGCAAGCAGATCCCGGCTTTCATCTACAAGCCCAAGACTGCGAAAGGCGGCAAGCTACCGGTCGTCATCCAGATCCACGGCGGGCCGGAGGGCCAGGAGCAGCCCAGCTTCAATCCGCGGCGACAGTCGTGGGTGAACGAACTGGGCGCGGCGGTGATCATCCCGAACGTCAGGGGCTCCAGCGGCTACGGCAAGACCTACCTCGGCCTCGACAACGCCGAGAAGCGCGAGGACTCGGTGAAGGACATCGGCGCGCTGCTGGACTGGGTCGCCAAGCAGCCCGACCTCGACGCCAGCCGGGTCGCGGTCGTCGGCCAGTCCTACGGAGGCTACATGGTTCTGGCCGTGGCCGGCCACTACAACGACCGTGTCGCCGGGATCATCGACCTGTACGGCATCTCGAACTGGATCACCTTCCTGCAGAACACCGAGGGCTACCGCCGCGACAACCGCCGGGCGGAGTACGGCGACGAGCGGATTCCGGAGATGAAGGCCGTTTTCGAGAAGATCTCGCCCATTGCGATGAGCGAGAAGATGAAAAAGCCCATGATGGTCTTCCAGGGCGCCAATGACCCCCGCGTCCCGCGCAGCGAGTCCGAGCAGATGGTCGCCAAGCTGCGAGCCCAGGGCACAGAGGTCTGGTACGTGCTGGCCAAGGACGAGGGCCACGGCATCTACAAGAAGGCCAATCAGGAAGCGGTGAGGGCCACCGAGGTGGTGTTCCTGAAGAAGGTCTTGGGACTCAAGTAGCCTCAGGCGGCCTGTTTCGTCGCCGGCGGGGCCGCGCCAACCTGGAACTGGGACACCAGGCCGGCCAGGCGGTCGGCGTCGTGCGACAGCGCCTGGGTGGCGGCGGTCGCCTCTTCCACCATCGCGGCGTTCTGCTGGGTGACGCCGTCCAGTCCGTTCACGGCGGCGTTGACCTGGTGCAGGCTGGCGGCCTGCTCCTCGGCCGACAGGGTGATCTCGGCGATCACGTCGCTCACCGCCGAGACCTCGCCGGCGATACGGTTGAGCGCCTCGCCCGTCAGCCCGACCAGGCGGACACCGTCCTCGACCTGGTTGTTCGACGTGGCGATCAGGGCCTTGATCTCCTTGGCGGCCTCCGCGGAGCGCTGGGCGAGCGCTCGGACTTCCGACGCCACCACCGCGAAGCCGCGGCCCGCGTCGCCGGCGCGCGCGGCCTCCACGCCGGCGTTCAGCGCCAGGAGGTTGGTCTGGAAGGCGATCTCGTCGATCACGCCGATGATCTGGCTGATCTCCCGCGACGACTGTTCGATGTGAGTCATCGCCGACACGGCCGACTGCACGACGTCGCCGGACTCCTGGGCATGCCCTCGGGCGGCGGCGACCACCTCGCGGGCCTGCTTGGCGCCTGTGGCCGTCCGACGGACGGTGGCGGTGATCTGGTCCAGCGCCGCTGCGGTCTCCTCCAGCGTCGCCGCCTGGTTCTCCGTCCGTTGCGACAGATGGGTCGAGGCGCTGGCGATCTCGCCGGCGCTCGCGCGCACGCGGCCGTTCAGCTCGACGATGGCCGCAAGCGTCGAGGACAACTGGCCGGCCGCTAGGTTGAAGTCGCGCTTCAACTGGCCGTACTGCTCCGGGAAGGATGTGTCGATCCGATGGGCCACGTCACCCCGGGCGAGCGCGCCCAGCGCTGACGCCAGCGCGGCAACGACCGTCCGCGCCTCCGCCTCCGCCGCCCGCTGAGCCGCCTCACGGGCGGCCGCCGCCTGCGACTCGCCGGCCCGGGCGGCCTCGGCCTCCGCCGTTGCCCCTTCCGCCCGCTCCCGCGCTTGGGAGGCGACAGCCAACATCTCGCCGGATCGCTCGAACATGCCGGCGAGGTTGGCGCCGACCCAGATCAGCACCCCGGCCTCGACCAGCAGGATCGCGGCATGAACCAGCACGCGCTCGATGTCGCCGCCGCCCGGGAACACGGCCGCCGGCAGGACGAACGAAAGCAACAGATGGTGGACCGCGACCACAGCCGTCGCGGCGGCGATCGCGCGCCAGTCGCAATAGATGATGAGCACCGCGAGGGCCGCGAAGTACGCCATATGCATGTCGATCTGCCACGGGTGCCCGGAGAAGGCTCCGACCAGCAGGGACACCGAAGCCATCTGGGAGACGGACGCGGTGATCCGCACCGCGGGCCCCTCACCGACAAGCCGCCGCACGAGCGTCGCGCCCAGCGCCACGCCCCCGGCCGCCAGGCCGAGCATCAGCCAGGCTCCGCCGGCGAACGCCGCCGCCCCAGCGACCAGGGGCGCGAGGATCCAGAGGCCGGTGACGACGAGCCGGTCCGCGAAGCGCCGCTGTTGGCCGATGGTCTCGAACATTGGAACTCCTAGATTCCACAGGCCGCAGAGCCGGCCGGCGCTACGGAGAAGAGGGCTCCAGCCTCCCGGAGCCGCGCCTGCGCGCGCCCGCCGGAGTCTTGCACCACGACGATGAAGGGGACGGCGCCAAGATCCCGGACCGCGCCGGCCTGAGCGGCCGCCGCGATCACGACGCTCCGCGGCCACCACGGCGGGAAGACGCCGGCGGCCACGTGGGGGTCGGGCGTGCGGCTGGACGCAAGCAGGACACACGCCGTCGCCAGCGCCACGCCCAGGCTGACGCCCATCGCCAATGCTACGTCTTGCGTCGCCTTGTTCACATAGGCGGGTATGCAGGGCGCGAGCTTGCCGAAGGCCTAACCGCCATGGCCACGGCGCAAGCTTAGGTTTATCGCCAGGCCAAGCTACGACAACTGACGCGCGAGAACCCACGCGCCGGTCATCGAAACCTCAACGAAATCCACCTCTTAACTCCGCGACGACATGCCGCGCGGCGGCCCAGCCTTAAGCTTCGCCGACCGTCTCGAACATGCAGGCCGCGATGGCCTCCTGCGGGGTCTTGGCGCCGCGAAGCAGGAAGTCGAAGGCCGGGAAGAAGCGGTCGGCTGCTTCCACCGCCACATCGATCATCGCCGCCGCCTGGGCCAGACTGGGCTGTTCGCCGGTCATCAGCGCCATACCGTGACGGAAGATGATCTCGCCCTCGTCCCACAGCTCGAAGTGGCCGAGCCAGACGCGGGGGTTGATGGTGGCGATCAGTTCCTGCGCCGTCTGGCGCTGGGCCTTCGGGACCGCAAGGTCCATCGACAGGCACAGCTGCAGGGTGTCGCCCTCGGGCCGCCAAGCGAACCAGAGCTCGTAGTCCTTCCAGTCGCCGGCAAGCGTGAAGGCGAGATCGCCATCCTCTGTGCGGTCGAAAGGCAGGTTCTCGGCTGTGAGCACATGCTCCACAACATCGAGGGGGTCGTTCGTCAGGACGACGCTGTCATCCGTCTGGGAGGTGTCCATTACGACGCCTTTCGACTCGGACGGAGGACGGAACGCCGCCCCCGAATCGTCCGCATCTCTGACCCTAGACCGTTTCGCGAGCCCGGTGTCAGCGAGTTCTTGTGACGGGCGAACAGCTTTCGCGTGGCGTGCACTGTTCTCACGTGCTTTTCGGCGCTTTCCGCACTGCTTTCGCGGCCTTCAATGCCTCGATTTCCTGTCGAAGCGCGGTCACCTCCGCCTTGAGGGCGTCGTAATCCTCGCGGCGGACCAGGTCCATTTCCGCCACCAGACGGTCAGTCTGGCTGCGGAAGGCGGCCTTCGCCTCCTCGCCGGCGGCCTGGGCCAGGCCCATGGCGGCGGTGCTGAGCTTGGCGATCTCGTCGAGAATTGGGTTCTGGGTCTGCATTCTTGTCTTCTCTGACCGGAAAACCGGCGCGTTCAACGTGCCTATATGGCCCTTCAGGGGATGAAAGCGAATGGCTTCTCCTCTAAGTCGCTGTTCTGAACGCAGGAGTCGCCTGAGACGTGCCCTTTCCCGACTTCGATCCGATCCTCGTCCAGCTGGGGCCATTCGCCATCCGCTGGTACGCCCTGGCCTATGTCGCCGGGATCCTGCTGGGGTGGCGTTATGCCACGGGCCTGCTGAAGAACACGCGGCTCTGGACGCACCGCCCGGCGCCTTTCACGCCCGAGCAGATGGACGACCTGATCCTGTGGATCGCCATCGGGGTGATCGGCGGCGGCCGCCTGGGCCACGTCCTGTTCTACACGCCGTTCTCGCAGACCCTGGCCGACCCGCTCAGCGTGTTCCGGGTGTGGGAAGGCGGCATGAGCTTCCACGGCGGAGTCATCGGCGTCTCGATCGCGATGGTGCTCTTTGCGTGGCGCAACAAGCTGGACCTGCTGCGGGTCGCCGACGTGGTGGCGCCGGCCTATCCGATCGGCCACTTCCTCGGCCGTTGCGCCAACTTCATCAACGGCGAGCTCTGGGGCCGGCCCGCCCCTGATCTCCCCTGGGCGATCCGCTTCTGCAACGAGCGGATCATGGACACCTTCGGGACCTGTCCGGCGGGCGACGTGCCTCGCCATCCAAGCCAGCTTTACGAGGCGGCCTTCGAGGGACTGATCCTGTTCCTGATCCTGCGCTGGGCGACACACGGGGCGAAGCTGGGCAACCGCCGCGGCGTGATCACCGGAATCTTCATCCTGTTCTACGGGATCTTCCGCATCGCCATTGAGAATGTGCGCGAGCCGGACGCGGGGATGCCCAACTTCCCGTTCGGCCTGACCATGGGGATGATCCTGTCGATCCCGATGGTGCTGGCGGGGCTGTACCTGATCTGGCGCGGGATGCGCGAGCCGCTGCCACCGGCGCTGCCGGCCACGACCGAACCGCCCGCAGGCCGGCCGGAGCCTGCGTGACCCTCGGCCTGCGGGAGCGGCTGGCGGCCCAGATCGCCCAGACCGGGCCGCTGACGATCGCCCAGTACATGACCGCGTGCCTGCACGACCCGCAGCGCGGCTACTACGCCACGCGCCCGGCCCTGGGCGAGGACGGCGATTTCATCACCGCGCCGCTGGTCAGCCAGATGTTCGGCGAGCTGATCGGCGTCTGGGCGATTTCGGCCTGGCAGGCGCTGGGCGCGCCTTCGCGGTTCGTCCTTGTCGAGATGGGGCCGGGCGACGGGACGCTGATGAGCGACCTGCTGCGCGCCGCCCGCGTCATGCCGGCCTTCCTGGAGGCGGCCGACGTCTGGCTGGTGGAGACCTCCGAACCGCTGGCCGCGCGGCAGGCGGAGACCCTGGGCGAGGCCGTCCGCTGGGCGCGGTCGCTGGACGAGGTCCCCGGGGGCTTGCCGATGCTCCTGATCGCCAACGAGCTGCTGGACTGCCTGCCCGTCCGCCAGTTCGTCCGCACCGCCACCGGCTGGGCCGAGCAGGTGGTGGGCGTGGACGACGGCGCGTTGCGCTTCGGCCTGGTCCCGGCGCCGATGGCCCTGCCCGACGCCCGCGACGGCGCGGTCCTGGAGCTTTCCGCGCCGCAGGAGGCCCTGGGGGCGGTGCTGGGCGAGCGGCTGGCCGCGGACGGCGGGGCGGCGCTGCTGATCGACTACGGCCGCGACCATCCAGGGTTCGGCGATACGCTGCAGGCCCTGGTGCGCCACGAGAAGGTCGATCCGCTGGCCTGTCCGGGTGAGGCTGACCTGACTGTGCACGCCGACTTCCCGGCCGTGATGGCCGCCGCTCGCAAGGCCGGCGCCGAGGCCGCGATCCTCACCCAGGCCCAGTTCCTCTCCCGCCTCGGGATCGGCGAACGCGCCGAGGCCCTGGTCCGTGCGCGGCCGGACCGAGCCGCCGTCATCGGACGCCAGCTCAACCGGCTGGTGGGCGGCGATCAGATGGGCGAACTGTTCAAGGCTTGTTGTCTCCATTCGCCGGGCTGGGTCCCGCCGGCTTTCGCCGAATGAACACGTCATCCCGGCCAACGGAGCGGCGAAGCCGCGGAGGCCAAGCCGGGACCTAAGCGGACTCGGTGCGGCCCCTGGGTCCCGGATCGGTTCTACGGCCGTCCGGGATGACAGCATGGGAAGGGCTGTGGGATGAACCCCGAATGAGCCTGCCCGTCCTGACCTCGCCGCTGTTGAACCTGCCGGGGATCCGCCACGCGTTCTTCACGCGCCAGGGCGGCGTCTCGAGAGGCCTCTATGCCAGCCTGAACGTCGGCGCAGGGTCGAAGGACGATGCGGAGGCAGTCGCCGAAAACCGCGGTCGGGCGGCCGCGCACTTGGGCGGCGAGCTGGTCACCGCCTACCAGGTCCATTCGGCGACGGCGTTCGTGGCGGACGGCCCGTGGCCCGCGGGACCGCCGCAGGGCGACGGCGTGGTCACCCGCACGCCGGGGGTGATCTGCGGCGCCCTGGCAGCCGACTGCGCGCCCATCCTGCTCGCCGATCCGGAGGCGCGGGTCGTCGCGGCCGCCCACGCCGGCTGGCAGGGGGCCCTGACAGGCGTGGCGGAGGCGACCCTCGCGCGGATGGAGAGCCTGGGCGCCCGCAAGGACCGGATCGTCGCCGCCATCGGCCCCTGCATCGGCCCCGCGTCATACGAGGTGGGGCTGGAGTACGTCGCCCGCTTCACCCATTTCGACCGTGGCTACGAGCGCTTCTTCTCGGCCGGCGCGGGGCCGGACAAGCGCCAGTTCGACCTGCCCGCCTTCGTGCTGGCGCGGCTGCGCGCGGCGGGGGTCGAACGCTGCGAATGGATCGGGCGTGACACCTGCGCCGAGCCCGACTGGTTCTTCTCCAACCGGCGAGCCTTCAAGCAGGGTGAGCCGGATTACGGACGCCTGCTCTCCGCCATCATGCTGGAACCTCAGTAGACCGGCGCGCTCGCCGCCATACGCGCGCCGGCGGGCGTCAGCGCCACCCGCCCGCCGCCCAGGTCGGCCAACAGATCCTTGGCCACCAGTCCGGCCACGGCGCTCGCCAGTCGTTCCGAGTCGAACCCACCCATCCGGCCCGCCCCGTCGAACAGGGCCTCGCGCTCGGCCGCCAGGCCCGCCGCCAAGTCGTCCAACCGCGCCGCAGACAGCAGCGCCCACTCGGCGTCGTCGAGGAGGACGCGGGCCTCGGTCGACGCCGAGGCCGCGACGAGGGCGGGCGGCGTCTGCTTCGGTGGCCGAAGCTGGCCCAGCATGGCGGCGGCCAGCTCACGTTCGCCCGAGACGGGCGTGTCGCATCCGTGCTTCAGCAGATGCTCGACCTCGGCGTCGGAATGGGCGCGGGCGATGATCTCCAGGTCGGGGTTCATCTTGCGGGCCTCTTCCGTCACGCCGCCCGCCTCGAAGCCGCTGGGCACGGTGCAGATGACCCGCAGCGCCGAGGTCACGCCTGCCGCCGACAGCACCTGGGAATCGGCCGCGTTGCCGGCGAGCACCTCGAAGCCCGCGTCGCGGGCGCGCTTGCGCGCGACGTCATCGACCTCGACCACCAGGAACGGCCGCCCGGCCGCCTCGAGGCCCTCGGCGACGGCGCGACCCACGCGGCCGAAGCCGACCAGGATCACGTGTTCGGTCAGGGTCGTCGGAAGGAAGTCGTTGGCCGGCTCGGGCGTCTTCGGCTCCGGCATGACCTTCGGCCGCGCCTTCATGACGGCGGCGAAGATCAGCGGGTTGAGGAGGATGGATATGATCGCTCCGCCGAGGATCAGGTCCCTCCCCTCCGCCGGCAGCAGCTTCAGGCCGACGCCGAGGCCGGCCAGGATGAACGAGAACTCCCCGATCTGGGCCAGCGAGGCGGCGATGGTGAGCGCCGTGGAATTGTCGTGCCGAAACGCGCGGACGATCACGAAGGCGGCCAGCGACTTGCCGATCACGATGATCGCGACGGTGGCCAGCAGCGCGCCGAGCTGGTCCACCAACACGTTCGGATTGAACAGCATCCCCACCGAGACGAAGAACAGCACCGCGAAGGCGTCGCGCAGCGGCAGGGTCTCCTCCGCGGCCCGCTGGCTGAGCTCGGACTCAGCCAGCAGCATGCCGGCGAAAAAGGCCCCCAGGGCGAACGAGACGTCGAACAGCAGAGCAGCCCCGAACGCCACGCCCAGCGCGATGGCGAAGACGGCGAGACGGAACAGCTCGCGGGAGCCGGTATGCGCGGTCCAGTGCAGGATCCACGGAATGACGCGCCGGCCGACGATCAGCATGAAGGCCACGAAGGCCACCACCTTGCCGATGGTGATCGCCAGCGGGACCACCCAGCCGCTCATCATGTCGGATGAGGCGTCGGACGCCGTCAGCGCGTCGCCCAGGGCTGGCAGCAGCACCAGCGCCAGGACCATCGCTAGGTCCTCGACGATCAGCCAGCCGACCGCGATCCGCCCCCGATCGGTCTGCACGATCCGTCGCTCCTGCAACGCGCGCAGCAACACCACGGTCGACGCGACCGACAGCGCCAGGCCAAAGACCAGACCCGAGACGATCGGCCAGCCGAGGACGTGCGCGAGCGACATGCCGAGCAGCGTCGCCGCCGCCATCTGGCCCAGGGCGCCGGGGATGGCGATGGCGCGGACCGACAGCAGGTCCTTGAGCGAGAAATGCAGCCCCACGCCGAACATCAGCAGGATCACGCCGATCTCGGCGAGTTCGCCCGCCAGCCCCTGGTCGGCGACGAAGCCGGGCGTGAACGGCCCCACGAGGACCCCCGCCGCCAGGTATCCCACCAGCGGGGAGATACGGAACCGATGGGCCAGCGCTCCCAGCCCGAAGGCGATGGTGAGACCGGCGACAATGGTGGCGATCAGCGGGGTATGATGGGGCATCGGGCTCCGGGGTCTGGGCGTCGGGACGTGGCGTCGGCTTCCCGCGTACCCGCCCGGCTCGGCCCTGGCCAATAGCGCCCGCGTGATCGGTCAGGTTTTTTGACGGCGGGATCGCCCCTTGCTCCGCTGTGCTCGCCTGCTACAAGCCGCGCGAAATCGAACATATGGAGTCGGGGTCCGATGAAGCTGCTGGCCGGCAACTCGAACCGTACGCTGGCGCAGGCGGTTGCTTCCCACCTCGATGTCCCCCTCACCCGGGCCCAGGTGAAGCGCTTCGCCGACAACGAGGTCTGGGTCACGATCGACGAGAACGTCCGCGGCGAAGACGTCTTCATCCTCCAGTCGACCAGCTACCCGGCCAACGACCACCTGATGGAGCTGCTGGTCTGTATCGACGCCCTGAAGCGCGCGTCGGCCCGGCGGATCACGGCGGTGACGCCCTACTTCGGCTATGCCCGCCAGGACCGGAAGACCGGCGGCCGCACGCCGATCTCGGCCAAGCTGGTGGCCAACCTGATCACCCGCGCCGGCGCCGACCGGGTTCTGACGATGGATCTGCACTCTGGCCAGATCCAGGGCTTCTTCGACATTCCCACCGATAACCTGCTGTCCGCGCCTCTGCTGGCGAACGACATCAAGGAGAACTACGAGAAGCCCAAGGACCTGATGATCGTCTCGCCCGACGTGGGCGGCGTGGTCCGCGCCCTGGCGGTGGCCAGCCGCCTGAACACCGAGCTCGCCATCGTCGACAAGCGCCGTTCGGGTCCCGGCAAGTCGGAGGTGGCGAACATCATCGGCGACGTCTCGGGCCGCCGCTGCATCCTGTTCGACGACATGATCGATGGCGGCGGGACGCTCTGCAACGCTGCCCAGGCCCTCATCGACGGCGGGGCGACCGAGGTCAGCGCCTATGTCAGCCATGGCGTGCTGTCCGGCGCGGCCGTCGAGCGCGTGCAGACCTCGGTTCTCAAGGAACTGGTCATGACGGACTCCATCGCGCCGCCCGACCGCGTCGAGTCCGCGAATAAGATCCGCTACGTCAGCTGCGCGCCGCTGATCGGCGAGGCGATCCGCCGCATCGCCAACGAAGAGAGCGTGTCGAAACTGTTCGACTAGACTATCGGCCGTTCCGTCGGCGACGCTTGCCCAGCAGGTGCGGCGCCGGTTAAGCCATGGCCTTCCGGGGGCGGACAACAAGAATCACCACTCGCAAGAGGGGGAAGGTCGCCTGATGCCGTTCCGATTTCCGCTGAAAGCCGTTGTTGGCGCGACCGTGGCCGCCGCGCTTCTGGCGGGCTGCGCCGAGCCGCCGCCCGTCATCGCCCCGCCCCCGCCGCCGGCCGCGCCGGCGGTCAGCCTGTCGCCCAAGCTGATCGAGCTGGCGTCGGCCTATCGCTACTACATCGTGCGGACCACGGGGATCACCCCCGACTTCGCCGACGGCTCCTCGGTGGCGCGCTCGCTGCAGACCGGCGCGTCCTACGAGCCCCAGCAGCTGGTCCGCGGCGCGATCGCCTATTCCGCCGTGGTGGCGCTGCAGGACAAGAGCTTCGTCGAAGGCGTGCGCGTCTATGCCAAGGACCCTGTCCAGCGGAAGCAGATCGCCTACGAGATCATGAAAGACCCGGCCTATGCGGTCGGCATCTCCGGTTCCGCCAGCGCGGCCGGCCTGATCGTGGCCACCTTGGGCGGCGACGCCCAGAGGCTCTACGACCAGGGCAAGGCGGTGAAGCAAGCCGCGTACGACATCCAGAAGCAGCCCTGGTCCAAGGCCGAGGTGGCGGGCCGAGACGCCCGCCTGGCCGGCGCCAAGAGCCTCTCGGCCTCGGCCATGATGGGCGATGTGGCCGAGACGGCCCGTCTGCAACAGGCCTCGAGCGGTGTCTCCTCGCTGGGCCTGACGGCCACGGCCGCGGCCCCGCCCTACACGCCGACCGTCATCCGCGGCCTGGCTATCGCGGCCCTCGCGGTGCTGGGAGAGGCGAACGAGGCCAACTCCGAACAGCTGACAGCGCTGACCCACGAGCCCAACATCGGCATGTGCGCGGCCACGTCCAAGCTCAACCTCTACCAGTGCCTGGCCGTCGCGCGGCCGAACTACGAGGACGTCTTCTGCCTGGGCCAGCACGCGATGATGGACACCGGGCGCTGCATGATCCGCGCGGCCGGCCTTCCCGAGCCTTTCGAGGCCCGCTACGTCCCCGACGCCAAGACGATCGCCAAGGGCATGCCGACCAAGAAAGCCCCCGCCAAGAAGGGCAAGAAGAAGAGCTGACACGCCGCAGCTTCGCCCGGTTGCGTCTGCCGGGGCTTTTGTGTATCTACGCGCACCCTTTCGACCCGCCAGCGGTTCTGCGGATGTAGAATCGCAGCCGGTTGGACCGGAAGGTGTCCTTCTCGGAAACGTGTTCCACGTTCCGGGACACCTTTTGGGTTTTGACTTCCGTCGCCGCGCGCGAGTCGCGCGGCGGTTTCGTTTTGAGGCATGGCCATGGCCGAGATCGTTTTGAACGTTGAAGTGCGCGAGCGGACCGGCACCGGTGGCGCGCGCGACACCCGTCGCAGCGGCATGGTGCCGGGCGTCCTGTATGGCGGCGCCAAGGATCCGGTGGCCATCGCCGTCCGGTCGAACGAGTTCCGCAAGGCACTCTACACCGGCAAGCTGCTGGGCCACCTGGTGACCCTGAAGTACGGGAACGAGACCCAGCCGGTCATCGCCAAGGCCATCGACATGCATCCGGTGACGGATGAGCCGTGGCACTTCGACCTCTACCGGGTCGACGAGCACCAGCAGATCAAGATCGAAGTGCCGGTGCACTTCGCTCACCAGGAAGAAAGCCCCGGCCTGAAGCGCGGCGGTTCGCTGAACGTGTCGCTGCACACGGTCACCGTCTCGTGCCACGCCGACTCGATCCCGGAAGAGATCGTGATCGACCTGACCGGCAAGGAAATCGGCGACAGCATCCGCGTCTCCGACCTGAAGCTGCCGGCGAAGGTGGAAGCCGCCGTCGAAGGTGACGTGGTCGTGGCCTCGATCGCCGCCGCCAAGGTGGACACCGGCGGTGACGAAGCCGAGGCCGCCGAAGGCGAAGCCGAGGCCTAAGGTCTACGCGATTTCGCGGGGGTCGATGTGCTGATCATCGCCGGCCTGGGCAATCCAGGTCCGACCTACGCGAAGAACCGCCACAACATCGGCTTCATGGCCGTTGACGAGATCGCGCGCCGCTGGGGCTTCTCAGCGGCGCGTTCGCGTTTCCACGGCCACGCGTCCGAGGGCCAGATCGACACCCCCCAGGGCCCGGTCCGCGCGCTGATCCTGAAGCCTCAGGGCTACTACAACGAAAGCGGCCGCTCGGTCGGCGAGGCGGTCAAGTTCTTCAAGTTGGACCCCGCCGTCGACCTGGTCGTCTTCTACGACGAGATCGACCTGGCGCCCGGCCGCTTCCGGATGAAGGCCGGCGGCGGCGCAGCCGGCAACAACGGCGTCCGCTCGATCACAGCCCAGGTCGGCCCGCACTTCCGCCGCGCGCGCCTGGGCACTGGCCATCCCGGCGACAAGGCTTTGGTTCAGGGCCACGTACTCTCCGACTTCCACAAGGCCGACATGAAGTGGGTCGAGCCCCTGCTGCAGGCCTGCGCCGACGCCGCCCCGCTCATGGCGCTCGGCGAGGACGAGAAGTACCAGGCCGAGGTCATGCGCCTGGCGCCAGCGGAGAAGATGGACCCGCGCAAGCTGGCGCGAGGCGAAGGATGAGCATGATGGGCCTCCTCGGCGGGTCGCTGCCGCTCATCGGCCTTTCGCTGATCCTGTCGATCGCGCTGGCCGTCCACGTGGTGCGCACGGGCCGCGAGCTATTCTGGCTCTGGATCATCCTGATCTTTCAGCCGCTGGGCGGCCTGGTCTATTTCCTCGCCATCGTCTTGCCGGATCTCACGCGCGGCCCGGCGGCCCAGCGCCTGGAACGCTCGGCGCGCGCAGCGCTCGATCCGCTGAAGGAATATCGCGAGGCCAAGCAGGCCTGCGACGACACCCCCACGGTCCGTAACCAGTCGCGGCTGGCGCACGCGGCGACCGCCCTGGGCCGCCACGACGAGGCCGAGCGGCTTTATGCCGAGGCCGCGCACGGCATCCACGCCGAGGATCCCGCCCTGCTTTTGGGCCGGGCCAACGCCCTGCTGGAGCTGGACCGCGGCGCCGACGCCCTGGCGGTCCTGGAGCGCCTGCCGCGCGACGATGGGGACAGCCACACGCCGACGGCGGTCCTGGCGTTCGGGCGCGCCTACGAAGCCGTCGGGCGCACCGCCGAGGCCGACGCGGCGCTGAAGGAGGCTTCCGAGCGCTTGCCGGGCTTCGAGGGCCAGGCCCGCTACGCCGCCTTCATGGCGCGCAACGGCCGCAAGCCCGAAGCGCAGGCCGTCGTCGCCGAGATGGACAAGCGCCTGACCAAGCTCGCGCCCCAGTTCCGCAAGGAAGGCCGCCACTGGCGCGATCTGGCGGCGAAGGCGCTCTGACGCACCGCCTTTTGGCTTCTCCTCCCCCTACGGTGGAGGAGGGAAGCATCGCCGGTGCGTTGCGCGTGGCGGGCGTTCCTCCCATAGTCCCGGCGTCGCAATGCCGACGGGGGAGCCTCAAATGAAAACCTTCATGTCCAACCCGAAGACCCCCATCCACCTTCAGGACATGAAGCATGCCTTCGCAAATCCGGAGGGCGCCGGCGCGCGACGCCGAACCTAGCGACCTTCCGCCTCCGCCGCGCCGCGCGGCGACCTCTGCCAATCCAGACCGTTTGACACCGGTGGCGCGCACCACAGCGCGCATCCGCCGGCTCCTGTCGTACTACCGGCCCCATCTGCCGCTCCTGGCGGCGGACATATCCTGCGCCGTTCTCGTCGCGGCCACGGCGCTGGCCCTGCCGCTCTGCGCGCGGGCCGTCACCCTGCGGCTCCAGGGCCTGGACGGCGCCACGGCCCTTTTGGGCCCCATCTACGCCTTGGGCGGGCTCATGCTGGCCCTGCTGGCGGTCCAGACCGCGAGCTTCCTCTTCGTGGACTACAAGGGCCACGTGATGGGCGCGCGCATGGAGGCCGCGCTGCGGCGCGAGCTCTTCGAGCACTGCCATAACCTGTCGTTCAGCTTCTACGATCGCCAGCGGGTCGGCCAGTTGATGACCCGCATCACCGGCGACCTCTTCAACCTGGGCGAACTCTATCACCACGGGCCGGAGGACCTGGCGATCGCCGTCCTGAAACTTGCCGGCGCCGTGACCATACTCGCCATGCTAGACGGTCCGCTGACTTTGCTGATGGTCGGGCTGATGCCGTTCGCGGTGCTCTACGCGCTGCACTTCAACCGGCGCATGGGCCAGGCGCTCAAGGTCAGCCGCCAGCGGATCGGCGAGATCAACGAGCGGGTGGAGGACTCCCTCTCGGGCATCCGGGTGGTGACGTCGTTCGCCAACGAGGCGCTGGAGGGCCGCCGCTTCGAGGCCGAGAACGCCCGGTTCCTGGACAGTCGCCGCGACGGCTACAAGAGCGAGGCGTTCTTCTCGGCAGGCGCCCAAACCTTCCCGCAGCTCCTCACCGTCGTCGTCATCGTCATCGGCGGGGTGCGGGTGGTCCAGGGCGGGCTGGGCGTGGCCGACCTGGTCACCTTCCTGCTGTGCGTGGCGGTGCTGGTCGATCCGATCCAGCGGCTGGCGAATTTCATGCGGCTCTGGCAGCAGGGCTGGACCGGCTTCGTCCGGGTGATGGAGATCCTGGAGGTCGAACCCGACATCCGCGATCGACCAGGCGCCCGCGACCTACCCCGCCCGCGTGGCGCCATCGCCTTCCGAGACGTGGGCTTCGGCTACGACGGCGGCAGGCCGGTGCTGCGCAACCTCAGCCTCGACATCCAGCCGGGTGAGTTCGTGGCGCTGGTCGGAGCCTCTGGCGTAGGCAAGAGCACGCTCTGCGCGCTGGTCCCGCGGTTCTACGACGTCACCGAAGGCCAGGTCCTGATCGACGGCGTGGACGTGCGCGAGGTGACGCTGGCCTCCCTACGACGGAGCATCGGGGTGGTGCAGCAGGACGTCTACCTGTTCGCCGGGACTGTGGCTGAGAACCTGCGCTACGGCCGGCCCGATGCGACCCAGGACGAGGTGGTCGCCGCGGCCAAGGCGGCCAACGCCCACGACTTTATCGTCGATCTGCCGCACGGCTACGACACCGACATCGGTCAGCGCGGGGTAAAGCTCTCGGGTGGGCAGAAGCAGCGGCTGACGATCGCGCGCGCCTTCCTGAAGGACCCGCCGATATTGGTCTTCGACGAGGCCACCAGCGCCCTGGACAATGAGAGCGAGCGGGCGGTGCAGGACGCTCTCTTCACGCTCTCGCGCCAACGCACCACGCTGGTGATCGCCCACCGGCTGTCCACGGTGCGCCACGCCGACCGCATCCTGGTGCTGACGAAGGACGGCGTCGCCGAGGAAGGAACCCACGACGCCCTGCTGGCCGCCGGCGGAGCCTATGCGGGACTCTATCGGATGCAGGCGAGCATCTGACCTCTCAACCCGTCATCCCGGACGGCCGCCAGGCCGATCCGGGATGACATCGATTTAATTGGCGGGATACGGCGGGACTCTGGTCGATCAACCTACCCTCGCCGTACATACACGTACGAACCTAGTCAGGAGCCCTCACCCATGTCCCAAGGCCCTTGGAGCCACCACAGCCGCAGCGCCGGCGTCGCCGACGACATCGAGTTCGAGATCAAGGGCCAGGAGCTGCAGTTCCTCGAAGTCGAGCTGGATCCAGGCGAGAGCGCAGTAGCCGAGGCCGGGGCGCTGGTCTGGAAGGACGCCAGCGTCGAGATGACCACGGTCTTCGGCGACGGATCGGGGGGCCAGGGCGGCGGCTTCATGGGCAAGCTGCTGGGCGCCGGCAAGCGGCTCGTCACCGGCGAGAGCCTGTTCACCACCGTCTTTACGCACCAGGGCTACGGCAAGGCGCGCGTCGCCTTCGCCTCGCCCACACCCGGGGCGATCCTGCCGCTCAAGCTGTCGGACGTCGGCGGCACGCTGATCTGCCAGAAGGACAGCTTCCTGGCCGCGGCGCGGGGTGTCTCGATCGGCATCGCCTTCCAGCGCAAGGTGATGACCGGCCTGTTCGGCGGCGAGGGCTTCATCATGCAGCGCCTCGACGGCGACGGATGGGTGTTCGTCCAGATGGGCGGCACGATCGTCGAGCGTGAGCTGAAGGCGGGTGAAGAGCTGCATGTCGATACCGGATGCCTGGCCGCCTACACGCCCAGCGTCGACTTCGACCTGATCATGGCCGGCGGGGTGAAGACGGCGCTGTTCGGCGGCGAAGGCCTGTTCTTCGCCCGCCTGCGCGGCCCCGGTAAGGTGTGGATCCAGTCCCTGCCCTTCTCGCGCCTAGCCGGCCGGATGCTGGCGGCTGCGGGCGGTGGCGGCCAGAACCGCGGCGAAGGTTCGGTGCTCGGCGGCCTGGGCGACCTGATCGGCGGGAATAACTGACAACGGTGATCGTCATGGCCGGGCTTGACCCGGCCATCCATCCGGCCTCTCCGGACAGGCCTTATGGATCCCCGGGTGAAGCCCGGGATGACGGGCAGAGAGGTGTGTCTTCGCGCGGACGAGCGTCCATGCTAGGTGCGGCGCCTTCTATTCCAAGGAACTGCACCTACCCATGGCCCTGAAAGTCGCCATCGTCGGCCTGCCGAACGTCGGCAAATCGACGCTGTTCAATGCGCTCACCCAGACCGCCTCCGCCCAGGCGGCGAACTATCCGTTCTGCACCATCGAGCCGAACACCGGCGACGTGGCCGTGCCGGAGCCGCGGTTGGACGCGCTGGCCGCCATCATCCCGTCGAAGGAGATCATCCCGGCGCGGATGAACTTCGTGGACATCGCCGGCCTGGTGCGCGGCGCCTCGAAGGGCGAAGGCCTGGGCAACCAGTTCCTGGCCAACATCCGCGACTGTGACGCCGTGGCCTTCGTGGCCCGCTGCTTCATCGACGACGACATCACCCACGTCGAGGGCAAGGTCGACCCGCTGGCCGACCTGGAGACCATCGAGACCGAGCTGATGCTGGCCGACCTCGAGAGCCTGGAGAAGCGGGTGGTCAACCTCGAGAAGCGTGCGAAGACAGGCGACAAGGAAAGCGCCCAGACGCTGAAGCTGGTCCAGCTGGCGCTCAAGGAGCTCAACGCCGGCCGCCCCGCGCGCAAGGCGGAGGTCTCCGCCGAGGACGAGAAGGCGTGGCGCATGCTGCAGCTCCTCACGTCCAAGCCCGCCCTCTATGTGTCCAACGTGGACGAGGCTTCGGCGGCCACCGGCAACGATCTGTCGGCCCAGGTGGCCGAGCGCGCCAAGCGCGACGGCGCCGACCATGTGGTGATCTCGGCCCAAATCGAGAGCGAGATCGCCATGCTGGACCCCGCCGAGCGCGCCGAGTTCCTGGAGACCCTGGGCCTAACCGAGCCCGGCTTGAATAAGCTCATCCGCGAGGCCTATCACCTGCTGGGGCTGCAGACCTATTTCACGGTCGGGCCGAAAGAGGCGCGGGCCTGGACGATCCACAAGGGCGACACCGCCCCGCAGGCGGCCGGCGTCATCCACACCGATTTCGAGAAGGGCTTCATCCGGGCCGAGACCATCGCCTACGACGACTACGTCCGCTTGAAGGGCGAGGCTGGCGCACGCGAGGCCGGCAAGTTCCGTCAGGAAGGCAAGGAATACGTCGTCCAGGACGGCGACGTGATGAACTTCCGCTTCAACGTCTAGAACAGTTCAGAGGGGGCTTCAGAGATGGGCGAAACGATCACCCTGGCCGGCGCCGACGGCTTCGAGTTCAGCGCCTACCACGAACCCGCCTTCACCCCGCACAAGGGCGGCGTAATCGTGCTGCAGGAGATCTTCGGCATCGACCGCCACGTGCGCGCCGACGTCGAGCGCTGGGCCAAGATGGGCTACGAGGCGATCGCGCCCTCGCTGTTCGACCGCCGCGAGCGCAACTTCATCGCCGAGCACGATCCGCCCGGGCTGCAGGCCGGGATCGCGCACGCCCGCGGCACGCCGATCGAACAGGCGCTGGGCGACATCGCGGCCTGCCGCGATTTCCTGAACAAGCACGGCGGCAAGGTCTTCGTGGTCGGCTACTGCTACGGCGGCTCGCTGGCCTGGCTGGCGGCGGCGAAGGTCGAGGGCCTGGCCGGCGCGTCCAGCTACTACGGCTCGATGGTGCAGGCGAACGCCGAGCTGAAGCCGATGTGCCCGGTGGTTGTCCACCTGGGCCGGACCGACCCCGGCATCCCCGCCGACGAAGTGGCGGCCGCGCTGCAGCAGCACAATCCGGATGTGCCGGTCCACATCTACGAAGGCGCCGGGCACGGGTTCAACAACCAGAGCCCCGAGCGTTACAACGCCGAGGCCGCCGACCTGGCCCGCCATCGGACCCTCGAGCTGTTCGACAACGCCTAGGGATGGGCGAGACCGTCCAGCTGCGTAGCGCGAAGGACGGGTTCGCCTTCGACGCCTACCGCGCCCGGCCCACCGACGCCCGGCGCGGCGGCTTGGTGATCTGCCACGCGATCTGGGGCGTCACGCCCCATCTACGCGAACTGGCGGACAGCTTCGCCGAGGATGGCTACGAGACCTTGGTCCCCAGCCTGTTCGACCGGTTCCAGACAGGTTTCGCAGAGAAGGACACCGATCCGGCCCTCTACCTGCGCCAGGATGGCTTCGCACGCGCCACGCATTGGGGCGCCGACGTGCTGGACCTGGTGCAGGCCGCGATCGACTCGTTGCCGCCGCCGGTGTTCCTGCTGGGCTTCTGCTTTGGGGGCACGACCGCGTGGCTCGCCTCGGCCCGGTGCGCCGGCCTGACGGCCGTGGCGTCCTACTATGGCGGCCAGATCAAGGACTACCTGTCCGAGGCGCCCAAGGTTCCCACCATCCTGCACCTGGGCAAGGCCGACGAGCTGATCCCGCCGCCGGACGTCGAGGCCATCCGCGAGGCCCATCCAGACCTTCCCGTCTACGTCTACGACGCCGGCCACGCCTTCGTGGCGCCGAACGGGTTCCATGGAGACTCGGCCCGGCTATCGCGCCTGCGGACGCTGGCGCTCTTCGCGCGGCACGGCCAGGGCCGCGGCGGGGAAACCGGCTAGAGCTCGATTTCCCTCTTCACCTCGGGGTGCTTCTCGAGCACCCGAACCAGCGCCGCCTGGGCCGCGAGGATGCCGATGCCGGCGGCGTAGCCGGAGAACACCCCGGCCGGGTACCGTCCGCCTGCAGCCGCGTTCGAAATCTGCCAGTAGACCAGCCCGGCCGCGCCGCCCAGCAACACGACGCCGTACAGGATCGAGCGCAGGTTCTGACCGAAGCCGGCGCGGAAGCTCATCCAGACGTAGCGCGCCAGCGGGCGGCGCACCGCGCCGATCAGCAACGGCAGCGTGAACGACAGGCTGAGGAAGATGGCCGGGAAGATCAGCGTCCGCTGGACCAGCACGCCGTCGTTGTTCGGTAGCCGGCCGAAGGCATGCGCCACGGCCCCGGCATAGATGAGCACGGCGGTGGCGACGGTGAGGTCCTGGGTGCGCTTGAAGCTCCGCCAGGCGGGCGTGTGGGGCATTCCCACAATGTAGGGGCCAAGACGGGGCGGCGGTAAGGCGGAAACTCGCTATGGTCGGCCGTGACCCACTTGAATCCCCTTCCCTTCGGCGCGGTGGCGCTGCTCGCGGCGCCCGCGGCCCATGCCGGCGAGGCCGCCTGCCGGTTCGAGCGCGGGGTTATCACGGTCCCGGCCGTCGTGGCGGGCATCGCTGGCGACTACATCCTCGATACAGGCGCGGCGCAGACCACGCTGCACGAAACCAAGGCGCAGGCAGAAGGCATCGCCGAGACCGAGCTCAGCGGCGACGTGCGGATCGCGGGAATCGTCGTCCGGGCCCTTCCGCTCGCCGTGGCCGATCTCGACGTCCGAACATGGAACCTGCCGACCCCCGCCGCGGGGGTGATCGGCGTCGACGCGCTGAGAGGCTTCGTCGTCGACGTGGCCTACGATCCTTGCCGCATCCGCCTCTCGCCGCCCGGCGGGGCGCCGCGGTTCGCGGGGCGACATTTCAACCTGAGCTGGGACCTGGGTCGTCCGACCGCCGAAGCGGCCGTGTCGGATGACGCACACCGGGTCTCGGGCCGGTTCGTGATCGCCACGGGCGCCAACGCGCCGGTGCGGCTGGCCGACGACCTCGCCCAGGTTCCGGCCGCCGCGGAGCGCAAGGAGCTCTATCCCGACGGGGTCTGGCTGGCCCGGCTCCCCGAGGTGGACTTCGGCGGGGCGGTCGGGCGGGACGTGGCGGCCGGCTTGATGAAGCCCGACGGAGATGTGGTGGGTATGCTGGGCGGCCAGGTGCTGGCCCACTTCCGCTTGCGCTTCGACTTTCCGGCGGGCCGGCTCTTCGTGCAGCCGGTCCGCTAGGGACAAACGAAAAGGCCCCGGATCGCTCCGGGGCCTCTCGTATTCCGACTGGCGTGCGGCCTTAGTGGGCCACGTTCCGCCAGACACGGCGGTAGCTGAAGTACAGCAGCACCGTGAAGATGAAGAGATAGACCATGGCGCCCAGGCCGAACTGCTTGCGCTCCATCATCTTGGGCTCGGCGGCCCAGTAGAGGAACGCCGCGACGTCCTTGGCCTGCTCCTCGACCGTCGACGGCTTGCCGTCGTCGAAGGTCACCTTGCCGTCCGCGAGCGGCGGGGGCATGGCGATCACGCCGCCCGGCGGCACCTTGTGGTGGTCGCCCTTCCAGGCGCTGGTCAGGTCGCCGTTCATCGAGATGTTGTAGTGCTGGCCGGTGCTCACGGTCAGGCCCGCGGGCGTGTTCCGGTAGCCGGTCATCAGCGAGTAGATGTAGTTCGGGCCACCTTCGCGACCCTTGGCGATCACCGACAGGTCCGGCGGCAGGGCGCCGCCGTTAGAGGCGCGCGCCGCCGGCTCGTTCGGGAACGGCGACGGGAAGCGGTCGGCCGGGGTGGCCGGACGCTGGATGGCGTCGCCCGTGTCGCTGTCGATGTCCGGGACCTGGATGTCCTTGGCCAGCGACTTCACGTACGGGTTGTCGTTCGGGTTCGGGTACTTCGGGTCGTAGAACGGCCCACCCTTTTCGCCGAGGTTGCGGAACGACAGCAGGCTCATCGCGTGGCAGGCCGAGCAGACCTCGCGATAGACCTTGTAGCCGCGTTGCAGCTGAGCCGTGTCGAACTTGCCGAACGGGCCGTCGAACGACCAGGCGACCTCACGTTCCACCGGCTTGGGGTGGGCGGCGAGCGCCGGGCTGCCCAGCAGAGCAAGCCCCAGCGCCGCGAGCGCGATACCTTTGCGCAGCATCTTAGGCTCAGCCCCTCTTTTCAGGCGACGCCGTGGCGCCCGCGGGCGTCGTGGCGGGATGCGACAGGACAGGTTCCGAGATCGAGTCCGGCACGGGCAGCGGCTTCTCCGTGAGGCCGAGCACCGGAAGGATGATCCAGAAGTAGGCGAAGAAGTAGAGCGTGGCCACGCGGCTCAGCCAGACGAAGCTGTTGATGTCCGCGTCCAGCAGCAGCAGGCCGCTGGGCTGGAAGATCACGGGGTCGTCGGGCAGCTGACCGCCGCAGTAGCCGAGGATCAGGGCCGCGAGGACGAAGATCCAGAAGTACAGCTTGGCCTGCGGACGGTAGCGCATGGAGCGCACCTTGGACGTATCCAGCCAGGGCAGGACGAACAGGGTCGCGATGGCGCCGAACATCAGCAGCACGCCGCCCAGCTTGTCCGGGACCGCGCGGAGGATCGCGTAGAACGGCAGGAAGTACCATTCGGGCACGATGTGCGCGGGCGTCACCAGCGGGTTCGCCGGGATGTAGTTGTCGGCGTGGCCCAGGACGTTCGGGTTGTAGAACACGAAGCTGGCGTAGAGCAGCAGGAAGACCGCGATCGCGAAGCCGTCCTTCACCGTGTAGTACGGATGGAAGGGAACGGTGTCGTTCTCGGACTTCACGTTCACGCCGGTCGGGTTGTTGTTGCCCGGAACGTGCAGCGCCCAGATGTGCAGGACCACGAGGCCCGCGATCACGAAGGGCAGCAGGTAGTGCAGCGAGAAGAAGCGGTTCAGCGTGGGGTTGTCCACCGCGAACCCGCCCCACAACCAGGTGGTGATCGGCGTGCCGATGATCGGCAGCGCGCCGAACAGGTTGGTGATCACGACCGCGCCGTGGAAGCTCATCTGGCCCCAGGGCAGCACGTAGCCGATGAAGGCCGTGGCCATCATGGCGAGGTAGATCAGGCAACCCAGGATCCACAGCACCTCGCGCGGCGCCTTGTAGGAGCCGTAGTAGAGGTTGCGGATCATGTGGATGTAGACCGCCAGGAAGAACATCGAGGCGCCGTTGGCGTGCATGTAGCGGATCAGCCAACCGTAGTTGACGTCACGCATGATGCGCTCGACCGAGGCGAAGGCGTGGTCCACGTGCGGCACGTAGTGCATGGCCAGGACGATGCCCGTGACCAGCTGGATGCCCAGCATGAGCGCCAGGATGCCGCCGAAGGTCCACCAGTAGTTGAGGTTCTTCGGGGTCGGGAAACTGATCGCCGTGTCGTACGCGAAGCGCACGATCGGCAGGCGGGTGTCGAGCCAGCGCTCGATGCCGGTCTTCGGCTCGTAGGTGGAATGTCCGCTCATCAGGCTCAGCCCACCTTGATCTTGGTGTCGGAGAGGAAGGCGTAGTCCGGCACGACGAGGTTCTTCGGCGCGGGACCCTTACGGATGCGGCCGGAGAGGTCGTAGTGCGAACCGTGGCAGGGGCAGAACCAGCCGCCGTAGTCGCCGCCGCCGACCGTGGGCACGCAGCCCAGGTGCGTGCAGGTGCCGATCAGGATCAGCCACTCGGGCTTGCCCGGCTTGTGGCGGCTCTCGTCGGTGGCCGGATCGCGCATGTCGGCGGTGTCGTCGCGAACCGCCGCGGCGATCTGCGCCGGCATCCGGTTGCGCACGAACAGCGGCTTGCCGCGCCATTTCACGACGACCTGCTGGCCGGGCTCAACCTTGCCCAGGTCGAACTCGATCGACGCCAAGGCCAGCGTGTCGCCGGCCGGGTTCATCTGGTCGACCAGCGGCCACGCCAGCGCCGCGACGGCGCCAACGGCCGCCGCACCGGCAGCGATATGGATGAAATCGCGACGGCTCGGGTCATCGCCCGAAGCGTGCGGGTCGGGAGTTGCGCCCACGACGGTGTCGGCCACCTTGAAGCTACCCTTCGATAGAGCCCTCGCGACGCGCCGGAGGGCCTTAAAGCTTGCAGCCGCGCCAGAAGTCTGGCGGACGGCCGTTTGCGAGAGCGGTCAGGGGCCGGGCACGTTACACGGAGGAATGCGAACGACATGTCCGCCCACCCGTGATTCGTGCCCCTGCGCCCCGGCCACGCCCGATGGCGAGAGGCCTTAGAATGCGTTTGGCCCTTTTTCAACCGGACATTCCGCAAAACCTGGGCGCCGCGATCCGGCTGGCCGCCTGCCTGGGCGTTCCGCTGGACGTCATCGAGCCCTGTGGCTTCCCCTTGAGCGACGCCGCGATCCGCCGCGCGGCCATGGATTATACGGCGATCGCCCAGGTGAAACGGCACGCGGGATGGGCTGACTTCCGCGTCGATGCGGCGCAGCTTGGACGCCTCGTCGTCTTCACCACCAAATCGGAAATCTCTTTCCACGACTTCGACTTCGAACCCGCCGACATCCTGCTGTTCGGGCGGGAGAGCGCGGGCGTCCCCGACGAGGTGCATGCGGCGGCCGACGCCCGCCTGCGGATTCCGCTGGCGCCGGGGGCCCGTTCGCTGAACCTGGTGACCGCTGCGACGCTGGCGCTCGGCGAGGCCTTGAGGCAGATCAAGGCCTTTCCGACCGCCCAGAACGAACAGACCGGCGCATGAACACCAGCCTTCCTTCCAAGATCCTCGAACGCCGCGGCCGCGCCAAGGAATGGTTCGAAGCCCTGCAGCAACGCATCTGCGCCGAGCTGGAGCGGCTCGAAGACGAGGCGCCCGCCGACCTGTTCCCCGAGCCGGCCGGCCGCTTTGAGTTCAAGCCATGGACCCGCGAGACCGGCGTGGGCGGCGGCATCGGGGCCTTCTTCAAGGGCCGGTTGTTCGAGAAGGCTGCGGTGCACACCTCCGCGGCCCTGGCGAGGTTCTCGCCGGAGATGGCCGCCACCATGCCCGGCGCCGACAAGGACCCGTCCTACGTCTCCGCCAGCATCAGCCTGATCGTGCACCCCAAGAGCCCCCGCGTGCCGACGGTGCACATGAATACGCGCTTCCTTTCCACGGCCGAGAGCTGGTTCGGCGGCGGCGCCGACCTGACGCCGATGCTGGACGAGCAGCGCAGCCAGGACGCCGACGACGCCAAGCTGTTCCACGCCGCAATGAAGGGCGCCTGCGACCCCTTCGATCCGGAATGGCATCCCAAGTACAAGGCCTGGTGCGACGAGTACTTCTACCTGCCGCACCGCCAGGAGACGCGCGGCGTCGGCGGCATCTTCTACGACCGCCACAACACGGGCGACTTCGAGAAGGACTTCGCCTTCACCCGCGCGGTCGGCGAGGCCTTCCTGGACGTCTATCCGAAGATCGTGCGCCACCGGATGGTCGAGCCTTGGGGCGACGCGGAGCGGCAGGAACAGCTCGTGCGCCGCGGCCGCTACGTCGAGTTCAACCTGCTCTACGACCGCGGCACCATGTTCGGCCTGAAGGCCGGCGGCAACATCGAGACGATCCTGTCGTCGATGCCCCCCCTGGTGGCCTGGACCTGAGCCGCATGGCGAGCCTCGCCGAGCGCCTCGGATACGGGCCGGACGCCAAGCTGCTGATCGTCAACGGCGACGACCTGGGCTCCAGCGCCTCGGCGAACCGGGCGATGAGCCAGGTGTTCGCCAGGGGCACGCTGACCAGCGCCACCCTGATGGTCCCCTGCCCCTGGGCCTTGGACGGCGCGCGCAGCTTCGGCGGCGGGATCGGGGTGCACCTGACGCTGACCTGTGAGTATCCGGGCTATCGCTGGCGCAGCCTGACGGGCGCGGCCTCGCTGCACGACGCGGAGGGCTACATGCCGGCGACCGCGGCGGAGGTCTGGGCAGGGGCGGATCTGGGCGAGGTTCGCGCCGAGTGCCGGGCGCAGATCGACCAGGCGCTGGCCTGGGGCGTCGACGTCACCCACCTCGACGCGCACATGGGTACGATGCAGGTCGACCGGCGCTACTTCGAACTCTTCGTCGAGCTGGCCGCCGACTACGACTTGCCGCTCCGCATGTTCGGGGCCCGGGCCGAGGCCGAGCTGGGCTTTCCGGGTCGGGCGATGGCGGCCGATCGGGGCCTCCTGTTCCCGGACCACATGACCACGACCTGGGGCCGACCCGCCAGGCCCGCCCTCGCCGACATCCTTTCCCGCCTGAGGCCCGGCGTGACCGAAGTCTACGTTCACCCGGTGGAGGACGGGGCGGAGCTGCGCGGCTACGACCCCGATCACCCTCAGGTCCGGGTGGACGATCTCGACGCGCTGATGGACCCGAAGCTGTCCGGCATGATCGCCGCCGCAGGCGCGACGCTGATCGACTTCGCGCCCCTGCGCGCGCTCCAGCGCGCCGGCCGATGACGACGATCCGGCCCTATCGTCCCGGCGACCTAGACGCCCTGCACCACATCTGCCTGAAGACCGGGGACAACGGCGCCGACGCCGCGCACCTCTACGAGGATCCGCGGATCATCGGCGAGATCTACGCCGCGCCCTACGCCGTCTTGGAGCCCGGCCTGGCCTTCGTCGCCGAGGACGACGAGGGCGTGGCCGGCTATATCCTCGGCACGTCCGACACGCGGGCCTTCGAGGCGCGCTGCGAGGCGGCGTGGTGGCCAGCGCTCCGCGGCCGCTACGCGGACACCGCCAGCGTGCCCGCCGAGCAGCGCAGCCGCGACCAGTGGGACGCCTACCACATCCATCATCCGCCAAGGGTTCCCCAGCCGGTGGTCGACGTCGCCCAAGCCCACCTGCACATCGACCTGCTGCCGCGCCTGCAGGGCCGGGGCGTCGGCAAGGCGCTGATGGACCGCTGGCTGGCGGCAGTCGGCGGACGCGCGCACCTGGGCTGCCAAGCGCCCAACCACCGGGCGCAGCGGTTCTACACGCGATACGGCTGGCGCCGGCTGGAAGCCGTGGGACCGAAGTCGGTCGTCTGGATGACGTTCGGGGCCTAGGCGGCGAGCCGCCGCCGGCTCCGCAGGGCTGCCCCCGCCAGCCCGAAGCCGGCGATCATCAGCAGCCAGGCCGACGGCTCTGGCGCGGGCGCCGCCGATGGGCCGAGATAGGTCACCTCCACGCCGCCCAGGTCGAAGGCCGTCTCGGCGAGGAGCGCGGCGTAGTCGTCGGGCTTGTAGATGCTGAGCGAGCCGTTGCCATAAGCGTAGGCGAAGAACGGCGCCTCGAGGTCTCCGGAGGCGTCGTAATAGACCTGAGCCGAGAATTCGGTGGCGATGTTGCCGGGCGTCTCCTGCTTGCCGAACAGCCAGAACCAGGCGCCGGCCTGGGAGTTGGCGTAGCCATAGTAGGACAGGTCGAGCGACTGGGTGACGTCGCCTATGGTCACCGAGGCGCTGAGGATCGGGCTGGTCGTCCCGAAGGTCGCGCCGCCGTACGCCGTCTGGCCGCCGCTCTCGATCAGGTCGCCGCGCTGCGTGTCGTAGGTGAAGGTCAGCACCACGGGCTTGTAGGCGAGGCTGGCGCCGGGCGCGCCGAACAGGCCCGCGTAGTCATAGCCGCCGAAATCCGTGGCGCCGTAGAAGGTCGCCATCATCACCGCCGCGGAGGCGGGCGAACCCGCCAGGACAGCCGCGCCCAGGCCGGCGGCCAGGAAACCGGAAACACGCATCGATGAGCCCCGCCTCAACAAATGACACTCTATGTGCCATTACAATCGGAGGCATGGGGGCCGTCAAGCTTACTCGCGGATAAGGCGAGCGGGTCAGCTCTTAAGGAAGGCGTTTATCCAGCGGCCGACGCGGGCGCGGTCGTCGGGGCGGCCGTAGCTGGCGATGGCGCGGTCGGCCTGGTCGTCGGGATAGACCTTGCCCCGGCGGGCCTCGATCAGGGCCTTGGCGTAGTCCGGGACGAACTCGGGATGCAGTTGCATCGAGATCGCCGGCTGGTCGCGGTACGCCAGCGCGCCCATGGGCGTGAAGTCGCTCGCGGCGATGACCTCGGTGTCCGGCGGAAGCTCGACCACCTGGTCCTGATGCGAGCCCGGCAGGCGGATGACGGCCGCATCGTCCATCCAGGGCTCGCGGGAGAGCACCTGGTACGCCTGCTCCCCGATTCCCCACCCCTTCGGCGACTTGATCACCCGGCCGCCGAAGGCCTGGGCCATCGCCTGGTGGCCGAAGCAGACCCCGACCAGCTTGGTCCGGCCCTTCGCCGCGCGCAGCCAGTCGAGCAGCTGGCCGATCCACGGATCCGCGTCGTACACGCCGACGGCCGAGCCCGTGACGATGTAGGCGGCGCAATCCTCGGCCGCGGCCGGGTATTCACCCTCGTCAGCCGCGTAGACGCGCCAGTCGTGATCCTCGCGGCCCAGCAGGTCCATGAACATGTCGGGATAGGTCCCGAACTGCGGGATCGCCGGCTTGGGCGGGCGGCCGGTCTTGAGGATGCCGATCCGCGCCATTCAGTAGACCATGCCCTGGGCCACGGCCTTCAGCTTCTCGATGATCGACAGCTTGTCGTCGAGAAAGTCGTTGTCGATCCACCAGGCCTCGACCTCGCGCATCACCTCGCCCACCAGCGGCCCCTTCGGCACGCCGGCGCTCATGACCTCCTGGCCCGTCAGCGGCAACGCGGGCGGGCTCCAGCCCTCGGCCAGGGCGATCAGGCCGCGCCACTGCATGGTGGTGGCCGTGCGGGGCGAAGCCGCCCAGGCAAGCGTCGCGCGGTCGCGGAAGACCGCCTGGCCGGACCGGTAGATCTCGCGCCGGATCTCCCGTGGGCTCATCCAGCTCTTGAGCACCGGCGTCGGCGCGAGGGCGGCGACCAGGCGATCCCGGTCCGCGTTCGAGAGGCGCAGGCGCTCGGCCAGCCGGCCGGCGGCGATCTGATCATCGGGCAGGAGCGCGGCGAGCCTCAGCACGGGATCGCAGGTGAAGAGCTGGTCGGTCTCGACTTCGACGAGAGCGTCGAAGCGATCGAGGTTCGGCGGCGCCTTCAGGACGATGTCCAGCACCCCTGTCTCGTGCATCAGTCGAACCGAGGCCCGAGGATCGTCGGCCGCCAGCAGCTTCAGCAGCTCCTTCGAGACGCGCTCGGCCGAGAGGCCCTCGACACCCTCCCGGAGGGCCGCACATGCGGCGACGGCGGCGGGGTCAGGCGCACCCTTTCCGAACCAGGCGTAGAAGCGGAAGAATCTCAGGTTGCGCAGGTGGTCCTCGCGCAGGCGTTGCTCTGCATCGCCCACAAAGACGATGCGTCCCGCTTTCGCGTCGGCGACCCCGTGGCCGGTGGGGTCGAAGATCGAGCCGTCGCGCCGGGCGTAGAGCGCGTTCAGGGTGAAGTCGCGCCGGTCTGCATCCTCATGCCAGTCGTCGGTGAAGGCCACCGTGGCGCGGCGGCCGTCGGTCGTGACGTCGCGGCGAAGGGTGGTGATCTCGTGCGGCCGGTGCTGGGAGACGGCGGTGACCGTGCCATGGTCGATGCCGGTCGGCACGGCGCGTATGCCGGCCGCCTTCAGCGCGGCGGTGACCCGGTCGGGCGCCAGCGTCGTGGCGATGTCGAGGTCGTCGATCGGCCGCCCGACCAGGGCGTTGCGCACGCAGCCGCCCACGAAGCGGGCGCAATCCGGCCCTCCCTCGGCCTCGAGCGCGTCGAACACCGCCACGGTCTCCGGCGCGGTCATCCAGTGCGGCTGTCCCAGGCTGTCGGTCATTTGCGCTCGAAATAGCCCTCGGTGACGCGGCCGTCCGGGCGCGTCTCGCCCGGGATGTACCGCTCGCCGCGGTTGTCCCTATGCAAGACCACCGTCGCCATCAAGGACAGGCCGACCAGGGCTGCGCCCGCGGCGACCAGCCAGGGCCAGGGCGTCGAGCCCATCGGCCGCCCCGTCCGGCGCGCCCAGGCGGCCCAGAGGAACCAGAGCAGGAACGGGATCGCCGCCAGCGCCCCGCGGATGAGGATCTGCCTAAGCAAGGGCCGCCCCGTAGAGCCGCTCGTAGAGCGCCCGCAGGATACCCGCGGTCGCGCCCCAGATGTAGCGGTCGGCATGGGTAGTCGCGTAGAAGCGCCGCTTCTCGCCCGAGGGCAACTGGCCTTCGCGCTCTTCGTAGTTGGCGGGATCCATCAGAAAGCCGAACGGCGTCTCGAAGATGTCGGCCACCTCGCCAGGGTTCGGCTGCAGGGAGAAGCCGTCGCGGATGAAGCCCACAGCCGGCGTGATGAGGTAGCCGCTGCCGGTCTGGTAGGGCGTCGAGAGGCCGAGCAGATCGACGTAGTGCGGCTCCAGCCCCACCTCCTCGTGCGCTTCGCGGAGCGCCGTCTCCCAGAGCCGCTCGCCCGGATCCTGGCGGCCCCCCGGTAACGCCACCTGGCCGGTGTGGCTGCGCAAGGTGTCGGAGCGGCGCGTCAGCAGCACGTTCACGCCCGCCTCCCGCTCGACCAGGCCGATGAGGACGGCCGCGCTCTTCAGCGGGCCGCTCTCCGCGCCGGCCCAGCCGCCTGGAGTCAGGTCATAGTCCGAGCGGCGCTGGCCGCCTTCCACCGCGTGGTCGTGCAGCGGGTCCAGGTGCTCGGCGATCCAGTCGCGCAGGTTCTGCGGCAGGGTCATGCTCACAGGCGATGCGCCTCGGGCGACGCCAGGGGGAACCAGGCGCCGTTCGAACCGACGCCGAGGGTCTCGCCCTGCGCCGTCTCGCGCGGCTCGGCCATCTCGACGAGCTCGTAGAACACCGGCCGGGAGATCAGCGCCTCGAGGCCGCGCCGGACATGGACGTAGGGTCGGGGCTCGCCGTCCTCGCCCTGCTCGACACGGATGGGATTCTCGGGCCCCGCCTCGACCTCGTCTCCGACGTTGGTGAGGAACTTCAGCGACTCGCCGGTCCGGTCCACGCGGACGGCGATGAACGGCGCATCCTCGACGGTGATCTTCAGCTTCTCGACGGGCGTCACCAGGTGGAAGCCGTCCGGGTCCTTGCGCAGCACCGTGGAGAACAGCCGCACGAGCGCTTCCCGGCTGATCGGGGCGCCCTCGTGGAACCAGCGGCCATCGCGCTTGATGACGATGTCGATCTCGCCGCAGTGCGCCGGGTTCCACAGGTGAACCGGCGGCAGGCCACGGCCCGGCGCCTGCTTCGCCGCCGCGGCGACGCCATCGAGACCGGGTTTGGGGGAATCCGCCATAGCCTAAGGGTAGGCGTCGCCATGCGGTGTCTCAAGGCGCGCCGTGTTACCCGTCGCCGCGAGCCGGCCTCGTCGCGGGGATCGGGGGCTCCGTCGCACCGCGCCTCCACCTCGCTGGTCCAGCCCAGCGGTTGGCAGTACAATGTTCGCTCTGGGGGAATTCGAACATGACTGCTATCGCCGAACGACTGCCTGCGTCGCCGAGCCGCGACGACGGCTTCTTCCTTGGCGGCGCCATCGCCATGACGGCGGTGATCGTCGCGGGCTTTTCAATTCAATTGGCGATGGGGCGATCCAGCTTTTCGTCGCCCCTGCTCGTCCATGCGCACGCCGTCGTGTTCATGGGCTGGGTGGTGATCTACCTGCTGCAGAACACCTTCGTGGCGACCGACCGCATGGCGCTGCACCGCCGCCTGGGCTGGCTGGCGGCCGCCTGGATGATCCCGATGCTCGTGCTGGGGTGCATGGTGACCTTCGCCATGGTGCGCCGCGGGGGCGTGCCATTCTTCTTCAAGCCGCTGCAATTCCTGGTTTTCGATCCGCTGTCGCTGTTCACCTTCGCCGGGCTGACGGTGGCCGCGATCGTGCTGCGGCGGCAGACAGACTGGCACCGGCGCCTGCACTTCTGCGGAATGTCGCTGCTGCTCGGTCCCGGCTTCGGCCGGCTGCTGCCCATGCCGCTGATCGCGCCCTGGGCCTGGGAGGCCACCTTCGCGGCCTGCCTGCTCTTCCCGCTCGCGGGCATGGCGGCCGATCTGCGGCGCAACGGCCGCGTCCACCCGGCGTGGGGATGGGGCGTGGCGGCGATCCTGGCGATGGGCGTGGCGACCGAGGCGCTCACCTACAGTCCTGTCGGAACCGCGCTCTACCACGCCGTCGCCGCGGGTTCGCCCGGCGCCGCCGTGCCGCCGCTGGACTTCCCTCCGCCGCCAGGGCCGCCGCCCAAGGGCTAGGCGCGGCGGGCCTTGACGGTTCCAGATAGATTCATCGCCTCGGCGAACACCCGCGAGAGTACGCGGCGGACGTCCACCGGGCCGGGCAGGGTCACGTTGGGCGCGACCGCGAAGCCCACGCGCTGGAAATAGGGGAGGTCGCCGACCAGCAGGACGGCCGGCTCGCCTGCGGCCTCGGTGGCGCGGCAGGCGTGCTCCACAAGTTGTGCGCCCAGGCCGTGGCGGCGCTCGCTCTCCTCGACGGCCAAGGGGCCCAGGAAGACCACCGGCTGGTCGCCGACCCGGACGCGCCACATGCGCACCACGCCCACCACCTTGCCCTGCTCGAGCGCGCAGAAGCTGAGGTCGGGGGCGAAGTCGGCGAACTCGCGCACGCGCTCCGAAACCTTGGCGAAGCGGCCAGGCCCGAACGCGCGGTTCAGCAGGGCTTCGATCTCGGCGCCGTGCGCCGGGGCTTCGTTGACGAGGATGAGCTCCGGCGGGGGCCGGACGGGCTGAAGGGACATGCGGCGATCTCTAGATGCGGAAGACGACGTTTCGGCGTCAGGCGGAATGCCCGACGGCGGTGCGGGTTCGGTTGGCGCTAGGCCAGCGGACGTCGTCGCATCTGGGAGGCCCTCCGGGCCGTGGATCGAGGGCGCGCAGATAGGACCTGCGCCGTTCGGCGTCAACGTCATTGCGGCGCGGTGCGGCTTTAGGGCAGGGTCCGCCCCGCCCCATGGTCGACCTCCCCCCGTCCGACGAACCCGTCCCGTCCGCCCGCGCCCTGCTGAAGGAACGCGACTACCTGCTGTTCTGGGGCACCCGCTGGACGGGCAGCTTCGCCAGTCAGATCCAGAGCGTGGCCATGGGCTGGCAGATGTACGCCCTGGCTCGCCTGGAGCGTTCGGTCGAGGAGAGCGCCTTCCTGGTGGGGATGATCGGGCTCGCGGCCTTCGTGCCAGTCTTCCTGCTGACCCTGCCGGCGGGTGAAGCGGCCGACCGCTACGACCGCAAGAAGGTGCTGCTGCTCTGCCTGTCCGGCGAGATCGTCAGCGTCATGACCCTCGCGCTCGCCACCGTGAACGGCCACGCCTCCCCCGCCCTCCTGCTGGGGATCGCGGTGGTGTTCGGCGCCAGCCGCGCGTTCTTCGCCCCCGCCAACACCGCGCTCGGCCCCATGCTGGTGCCGCGAAAGCTGTTGCCTCGGGCCATCGCCTGGAACTCCCTGGCCTGGCAGACCGCCTCGATCGCGGGGCCGGCGGCGGCCGGCCTGCTGGTCGCCCGCTCGGCCGAGACCGCCTATTTCACCACCTTCGGGCTCTACGGGGTCTCGGCGGTGCTGGTGTTCATGATCCGCGGCAACGCCAAGCCCGAGGTGAAGCCGGGGTCGCGCTGGCAGCTGATGCGGGAGGGCCTGTCCTACGTCTGGCGTCAGAAGATCGTTTTCGGGGCCATCTCGCTGGACCTGTTCGCCGTGCTGCTGGGCGGGGCCACGGCCCTGCTCCCGGTCTTCGCCCGCGACGTGCTGCACGTGGGGCCGGAAGGCTTCGGCATCCTGCGGGCCGGGCCGGCGATCGGGGCGACCGCGGTGGCCCTGTGGCTGGCCGCCAATCCCATCCGCCGCCACGCCGGGCGGATCATGTTCCTGGGCGTCGCCGTGTTCGGCCTGGCGACGGTGGCCTTCGGCGTCTCGAAGTCGCTGTGGCTGTCGGTGGCCGCGTTGGCGGTGCTGGGCGGCGCCGACATGCTGAGCGTCTATGTCCGCCAGACCCTGGTGCAGCTCGTCACCCCCGACCACATGCGCGGCCGGGTCGCCTCGGTATCGTCGGTGTTCATCGGCGCCTCCAACGAGCTGGGTGAGTTCGAGAGCGGCGTGGTGGCGCGGCTGCTGGGGCCCGTCGGCGCGGCCATCTTCGGCGGCGTGGGCGCCGTGATGGTCACCGCCCTCTGGGCGCGGCTCTTCCCCGACTTGCGCCGGGCCGACCGGCTCGAATAACTGTCGCCCATTCCGATTTTTTGAATTTCAGGGAGAACGTCATGGGCGCATTGGACGGCAAGGTGGTTCTGGTCACGGGCGGCGGCAACGGCATCGGCCGGGACTGCGCGCTGATCGCGGCGCAGGAAGGCGCCAAGGTGGTGGTCAACGACCTGGGTGCGGGGCTGAAGGGCGACGACGCCGGTTCGGCGGGCCCGGCGGAAGAGGTCGCGGCCCTGATCCGCGCCAATGGCGGCCAGGCGGTGTCGAACTCCGACAGCGTGACCGACCTGGACGCGGTTTACGGGATGGTCGAGCAGGCCAAGAAGGAATTCGGCGGCCTGCATGCGGTCATCAATCCGGCGGGCATCCTGCGCGACGTGATGTTCCACAAGATGACCGAGGCGGACTGGGACGCCGTGATCGCCGTGCACATGCGCGGCTCGTTCAACGTGGCGCGGGCCACCATCGAGCTGTTCCGCGAGCAGAACGACGGCGCCTACATGTTCTTCACGTCCACGTCGGGCCTGTTCGGCAACATCGGCCAGGCGAACTACGGCGCGGCCAAGATGGGCATCGCCGGCCTCTCGCGGATCATCGCCATGGAAGGCGCACGCAATAACGTGCGTTCGAACTGCCTGGCGCCCGTGGCCTGGACGCGGATGACCCAGTCCGTGCCGATCAAGGACGAGGCCGCCGCCGAGCGCCGCAAGGTGATGGCCGAGAAGATCCGCGCCGACCAGCCGGCCCGCTTCTCGGTGGCCATGGTCAGCCCGGCCGCCGCCCACGTCTCGGGCCAGATCTTCGGCTCGTCGGGCGAGAACATCATCCTCTACTCGCAGCCACGTCCCATCGAGACGGTGACCAAGGAGGAGGGCTGGACGGTGCAGTCGATCCTGGAAGAGGCGGTGCCGAAGATGGCGCCGAAGTTCTTCGACCTGAACCGCGCCACCCTGCCCGGCGCCCAGCCGGCCAAGCAGCCGGCCTGACCGCGCGCAGGCGCTGATTTCGAGACGGCGGCGGGCTTGGGTCCGCCGCCGTTTTCGTGTCTGGCGCACCGGTTGCGACGGGCTGTCGCATGAACGTCGGCCTGGTCCATTTTGGCGCAACGCCCCGCAGCACGGCCTACGCCGCTGCGGACGTCGCCGACACGCCGGCCGGCCTCAGCATCACCGGGCGCGCGGCCGAGGGCTTCCAGGTCTCGAACATCCGCCCCGTCGCGCCGGTCGAAAACACCGCTGAGGCTCGCGAGCAGGCCCGGCAGCAGGCGATGGCCGCGCGCGGCGTGGACATGCTGGCCCTATTCAAGATGTCGCCGCAGGCGCGCATCCGGGCCGAGGCCGACATCCTGGCCGATACCGCCCGCCGCACGACCCCGACCCACCTGGCCAACCACATCGACATCCGCGTCTAGAGCGCCGCCGTTTACCGCGGGCGGGCGAACGGGCTAGAGAACCCCGCCATGTCGCACAACACCTTCGGCCACCTCTTCCGCGTGACCACCTGGGGCGAGAGCCACGGGCCGGCGCTGGGCTGCGTGGTCGACGGCTGCCCGCCCGGTATCGGGCTGACCGAGGCCGACATCCAGCCGTGGCTGGACCGCCGCCGGCCGGGCCAGGGCAAGTTCGTCACCCAGCGCCAGGAGCCGGACGCTGTGCGCATCCTGTCGGGCGTGTTCGCCGACGACCGCACGGATGGCCAGGTGACCACCGGCACGCCGATCTCGATGATCATCGAGAACGTCGACCAACGCAGCCGTGACTATTCCGAGATCGCCCAGGCGTTCAGGCCAGGCCACGCCGACTACGCCTATTTCGCCAAGTACGGCGTGCGCGACTATCGCGGCGGCGGCCGGCAGTCGGCGCGGGAGACCGCGGCGCGGGTCGCGGCGGGGGCCGTGGCGCGGAAGATCCTGGATGGGGTCACCATCCGCGGCGCGGTGGTGCAGATCGGCCCACACGCGGTCGACCCGGCGAAGATCGATTTCGGGGTGACCAGCGAAAATCAGTTCTGGGCGCCCGACCCCGCCATCGTGCCCGTGTGGGAAGAGCACCTCGAGAAGATCCGCAAATCCGGCTCGTCGACCGGCGCCGTCGTCGCCGTCGAGGCGACGGGCGTGCCGGCCGGATGGGGCGCGCCGCTCTACGGCAAGCTCGACGCCGAGCTGGCGGCGGCGCTGATGTCGATCAACGCTGCCAAGGGCGTGGAGATCGGCGCGGGCTTCGCCTCGGCGGCCCTGTCGGGCGAGGAGAACGCCGATGAGATGCGGATGGGCAACGACGGCCCGATATTCCTGTCCAACAAGGCCGGCGGCGTGCTGGGGGGAATCTCGACCGGCCAGGCCGTGACGGCGCGCGTGGCGTTCAAACCCACGTCCTCGATCCTGTCGCTGCGCCGGAGCATCGACGAGGCGGGCCACGAGATCGACCTGCGCACGAAGGGCCGCCACGATCCCTGCGTGGGCATTCGCGCCGTGCCGGTAGTCGAGGCGATGGTCGCCTGCGTGCTGGCGGACGCCTTCCTTCGGCACCGCGCCCAGACCGGCCGCGACGCCTTCCGGCCTGGACCATCCGAAGGTTGAGTAGCAATCTACAGACTACCTTTTCGGGAGACCAAGCCGTTGATAGCTCAATGGTTTCCAGTCAAGTAACTATGATACGCCATTGACCGATCGGCGCGGGTCACCCTAATCCCGCAGAACCCGCTCGCGACACAAATTGGGTGTGTTCGGGCGGGACCCCGTCACAGTGGACCGGTAAGATCGCCGCGTGCGTTACGACCTCCTCAAGATCCTGCTGGTGGACGACAACCACTACATGCGGATCCTCCTGGCGGAGATCCTGCGCGCCATCGGCGTGAACCACATCTACGAGGCCAACGACGGGGCCGAGGGCCTGCAGATGATGCGGGACTATCCCATCGACGTGGTGATGACCGACCTCAGCATGCAACCGCTGGACGGGATCGACTTCGTCCGCCTGCTGCGCAATTCGCCCGACAGCCCGAACCAGATGGCGCCGGTGATCATGATCACGGGGCACTCGACCTTCGCCCGGGTGAACGAGGCGCGCGACGCCGGGGTCAGCGAGTTCCTGGCCAAGCCGCTGGCGGCGCGCGGCGTGATCGAGCGGCTGCACCAGGCGATCGAGCACCCCCGGCCGTTCGTACGCACCGACGACTATTTCGGCCCGGACCGCCGCCGACGTAACGATCCGAACTACGCCGGCCTGCGCCGCCGGGCCACGGACGTCCGGAGGCAGGCCGGCTAGAGGTTGAGGGCGCAGCTCTCGCCGATGGTGGGCCGCGAGACGGCGATCCGCGACAATCCGGGGAACTTCACGCGCAAACGCTCAGCGAAGTAGAGGCAGATGTGCTCCAGCGTCGGCCGGTCCAGGCCGGGCTTGTCGTTCAGCAGGCCGTGGTCCAGCTCGCCGGCGACGGCCTTCAGCGCCGCCTCGAGGTCCGCGAGGTCCGCCACCCAGCCGACGGGCTCCTGCGTCTGGCCCCGCACGGTCGCCTCCACCTTGAACGAATGGCCGTGCAGGTTCTGGTAGGGCCGGTGCTCGGGCCCTTCGGCGAAGTAGTGCGCCGCGTCGAAGGTCGCGGCCTTGGTGATCTCGAAGGTCGGTTGGGTCATCGCAAATCTTGGGGCGGCCGAAGCCGCGCGGGCCTCAGGCTATGCCGAGGTATTTGTGGGTTTGGACGCTTAAACGCCAGCGAGGGTGTGCGAGGCAATAGGCGATCGCCGCCTGCGTGTTCGCGGCGCGGTCCGGACCGTCCATGGGCTGAAGCAGGAAACGCTCGAAATCCAGGTGCTCGAAGCGCTCGGGGCGGGCCCTGTCCTGGGGGAACACCAGCTTCAGTTCCTGGCCATGGGTCTGTACGACCGGCGCATCGGCCTTGGGGCTGACGCAGATCCAGTCGATCCCATCCGGCGCGGGCAGCGTGCCGTTAGTCTCCAGGGCGATGGAGAAGCCGCGCGCGTGCAGGGCGTCGATCAGGGCGGAGTCTACCTGAAGCAGGGGCTCGCCGCCGGTGAGGACCACGAGGCGGTTGTCCGCGCCGCCCGTCCACGCCGCCTCGACCGCCGCGGCCAGCGCGTCGGCGTCGGCGAAGCGCCCACCGCCAGGGCCGTCCATGCCCACGAAGTCGGTGTCGCAGAAGGTGCAGACCGCCTTGCCGCGGTCGCGTTCCAGGCCGCTCCACAGGTTGCAGCCGGCGAAACGACAGAACACCGCCGGCCGGCCCGCCTGGCCCCCCTCGCCCTGCAGGGTGAGGAAGATCTCCTTGACCGCGTAGCTCATCCGGCGAGCTCGGGGCGTCCGTCGGCGTTCCAGGCCTCATAGCCGCGCTGACGCAGCTCGCAGGCCGGGCAGGTCCCGCAGCCGTAGCCCCAGGCGTGCAGCGTCCCGCGCTCGCCGAGGTAGCAGGTGTGGCTCTCCTCCACGGTGACGGCCACCAGCGGTTCGCCGCCCAGCGTCTTGGCCAGCGCCCAGGTCTCGGCCTTCGTCAGCCACATCAGCGGCGTCTCGAGGCGGAAGGCCTGCTCCATGCCCAGATTCAGCGCGGCTTGCATGGCGTCCATGGTGGCGCGGCGGCAGTCGGGGTAGCCCGAGAAGTCGGTCTCGCACATCCCGCCAACCAGCACGTTCAGCCCGCGGCGGTCGGCGAGGGCGGCGGCATAGGTCAGGAAAACGAGGTTGCGGCCCGGGACGAAGGTGGAGGGCAGGCCCTTGTCGGTGATCTCGATCGCCCGCTCGGAGGTCATCGCCGTCTCGGCCAAGGCGCCGAAGCTGCGGATGTCGATCATGTGGTCGTCGCCGAGCCGCGGCGTCCAGTCGGGGAACTCGCGCGCGATCCGGGCGCGCACGGCCTGGCGGGCCTCCAGCTCGACGCCGTGGCGCTGGCCATAGTCGAAGCCCACCGTCTCGACGCGGCCGTAGCGGTCCAGGGCCCAGGCGAGGCACGCCGTGGAATCCTGGCCGCCGGAGAAGAGGACAAGGGCGCCGTCAGTCATCGGCCCCATATGGCACCGGCCCCGAGGGGGCGAAAGGCGCCTTTCCGCGAAGCGACGCTAGGTAAGACTCGGTGTTCCGGGCGCCACAGTAGAGGCCGCAATCCCTTACGCTGTCTCGGCTTCCGTTGACAGTTTGTCGCAGCGGGTTGAGCTTCACTTGTGCTGAACGGGGGGCTGCGCCGCCTCTCCGCAGGCTTACGCTCAAGCGGCGTGACGCCGACCACGGACCAAAAAGAGTCCGGGCGGCCCTGGGAGGAACAATATGAGAGATACCCGCACTCTTCGGAGCTTGCTGGCCGTTGGCGTGTCCGCCACGGCCTTGACCGGGCTCGCCATGCCCGCCTTCGCCCAGACCGCAGGCGGCGGCCAGTCCAACGTCATCGAGGAACTGGTCGTCACGGCGCAACGGAAGGAAGAAGCCCTTCAGGACGTTCCGATCGCCGTCTCGGCGTTCGACCAGAACGCGCTGGAGAAATCCAAGATCGACGGCGGCCCCAACCTCGTGCTGGCGGTGCCGAACGTGAACTTCTCCAAGGGGAACTTCACCGGCTACAACTTCCAGATCCGCGGCATCGGCTCGAAGCTGGTGGCCGGTTCGGGCGACGCCGGCACCGGCATCCACCTGAACAACGCCCCGCTGATCGCCAACAACCTGTTCGAGACCGAGTTCTACGACGTCGAGCGGGTGGAAGTGCTCCGGGGCCCGCAGGGCACCCTGTATGGCCGCAACGCCACGGGCGGCGTCGTCAACCTCGTCACGGCCAAGCCGACGGACCAGTTCGAGGGCAACCTCCGGGGCGAGTACGGCAACTACAACACCATGAAGGCCCGCGGGATGATCAACATCCCGCTCAACGACGTGTTCGCCATCCGCCTGGCCGGCTCGTACCTCAAGCGCGACGGGTTCGGTAAGAACATCGTCACCGGCAACGACGCGGACGACCGCGACCTGTTCGGCGCCCGCGCGACGATCTCGTTCAACCCCAGCGACAAGTTCCGCGCCTGGGGCATGTGGGATCACTTCGAGGAAGACGACAACCGCTCGCGGATCGGCAAGCAGATCTGCAGCAAGGATACCGGTCCTGCCACGAACGTCGGCGGCGTGCCGCTGTCGGCCGATCCGAACCAGGCGCAGATCCAGCGCGGCTTCTTCAGCCAGGGCTGCCGCGCCACCTCGCTCTACGCCAACGACGCGTTCGGCACCGTGAACAGCCAGGGGACTCTGGGCGGTCTGTTCGGCGCCCTGGGCGGCTTCCAGAGCGGCGACGCCTATGCCGGCAAGATGCAGACGCCGAGCATCCGCGACATCGAGTCGACCTTCGACCCGATCTACAAGGCCAAGACCGATATCTACGAGTTCAACGCCCAGTTCGACGTCACCGATAGCCTGACCCTGAACTGGCTGACCGCCTATACGGTCTCCAAGCTCTACACGCGCCAGGACTACAATCGCTACACGCCGAGCACGTCGTTCAACGCCGCGGTCAACAGCTGCAACCTGTTCGCGCCGCCCTGCTCGCCGAACCCACCCGCCGCGCAGGTGCCCGCCGCGCTCTACGGCGGGCTCTACGCCAGCCTGTTCCCGAACGGCGCGATCCGGGATCCCCAGAACGGCACGTTCAACCGCTTCACGACCAGCGACATCTCGTCGGGCTACACCACTCAGTGGAGCCATGAGGTGCGCTTCCAGTCGTCGTTCGACGGGCCGTTCAACTTCAACGTCGGCGGCATCTATTCGCGGTTCCAGGCGACCGGCGACTATTACGTGATGTTCAACACGGGCACCGGCTTCTACCAAATCAACAACCAGCTTCTGGCCGGCAACGCCAACTGCACCAGCGGGCCGACCTGCGTCGCCATCGACCCGAACGCCGATCCCAACCGCTCGGGCCGCAACTACTACGACAGCTACGGCCCGTACGACCTGACCTCCTACGCCGCCTTCGGCGAGCTGTACTGGCAGATGTCGGACAACTTCAAATGGACCCTCGGCCTGCGCTACACGGTCGACTCCAAGGACGTGGAGAACCACTCCGTCGTCCTGGGCACCACCGGGTCGGGCATCGGCGGACCGCTGCCGGGGCAGGATGCGATCCTGCACGTGAAGTTCAAGAAGCCCACGGGCCGCTTCGGCTTCGACTGGAAGCCCGATCTCGGCTTCACCGACGACACCCTGATCTATGCGTTCTACTCGCGCGGCTACAAGTCGGGCGGCCTGAACACCCCGCCCAGCCCCGGCATCGGCGTGGTTCCGACCTCGGTGACCTTCAAGCCCGAGCTGATCGACGCCTACGAGATCGGCACGAAAAACACCCTGATGGGTGGCTCCCTGCAGATGAACTTCACCGGGTTCTTCTACGATTATAAGAACTACCAGATCTCGCGGATCATCAACCGCGCCTCCACCAACGACAACATCAACGCCGAGGTGAAGGGTCTCGAGTTCGAGTCGATCTGGCAGCCGGTCCGCGGCCTGCGCTTCAACGCCGCGATCGGCTATCTCGACACGAAGATCAAGGACGCCTCGCTGGTCGACACCTTCGACCGGACGCAGAGCAACCCTGCCCTGACCCTGGTCAAGTCGAGCGCGGCCTCGAACTGCGTCGTCTCCACCCAGGCGGCCGCGACCGCGCTGGCGGTCTCCAGCGGCCTAGTGCCGGGCGTCCCGCCCACCCCGTTCACCCTGCTCGGCGTCTGCACCCTGGCCTCGGCCGCGGGCGCGGGCACCAACATCAACGGGACGGGCGCTATCGCCGCCGGCACCAACGCCTTCGGCGGCCTGGTCTCGGAGGGCGTGCCGGTCGATCTGAGCGGCAACCAGCTGCCGAACGCGCCGCATTGGACGGTCTCGCTGGGCGCCCAGTACACTTGGACGCTGGGCGATTGGGACGCGACGCTGCGCGGCGACTACTACCACCAGACCAAGACGTTCGCGCGGATCTACAACTCGACGCCGGACCGGATCAAAGCCTGGGACAACGTCAACCTGACGCTGACGATCAACAACAGCGACATGGGGGTCGAGGTGGCCGGCTTCGTGAAGAACGCCACCAACGAGAAGGCGATCACCGACTTCTACCTGACGGACGACAGCTCGGGCCTGTTCCGGAACGCCTTCTACACCGAGCCGCGCACCTACGGCGTCTCGGTCACCAAGCGCTGGTAGGACCCCTCCTTCCAGGGAAGCCTTCGGGGGCGGCGGAGCAATCCGCCGCCCCTTTTTCATGGGCGGCAAGCGGGGAGAGATCGAGGCGTTTTCGCCGCCTCCGCCGTTCCACAACCTTCAATTTCCAATTGGTTTCATACTTTTTTGACATATCGGTACGCGCCGAACGCGTTCCGCCGCGCCGCGATCCCTTAGCTGGAAAGGCGTTCATCGATCGGCGTTCATTTTTGCATTTGGAATTCGAAAATGCGGTCTTTTCGCCACAGTATGAAAAAAGCCGCGCCATAACGGCGTAAGTTATCGCTGGTGAGTTGACGACGCGCGCGTAAGCCATTGAGGGTCCGCCGCCCGGACGCCTCCCCGCGTCCGCTCCAACAATATGCAAAACACGAGACCGGACGGCCCGCCGCCCGCGCCTCGGGAGGACCTTCATGTCTCGCAAATCCGCGCCCGCGCGCGCACTTCTGGCCGCCGGCGTCTCGTTCGCCGCGCTCTGCGCCTTCGCCCAACCCGCCCTGGCCCAAGCCGCCGACGAAGGCGCCACGCTCGAAGAGCTGGTGGTCACTGCCGAAAAGCGCGAGCAATCGCTGCAGGACGTTCCGGTGGCCGTGTCGGCCTTCACGTCCGAGCGCCGCGACATCGCCGGCATCACCGGCATCCAGGACTTCGTGAACTTCACACCGGGGATGAACTACTCCGGCACCGACCGCGTCAGCCTGCGCGGCGCCGGCCGCAACACCTTCTACATCGGCAACGACCCGGGCGTGGCGTCCTACTCGGACGGCTTCTACTCGGCCTCGTCGTCCGAGCTGTTCAAGACGCCGCTCTTCATCGAACGGACGGAAATCCTGCGCGGCCCGCAAGGCACGCTGTACGGCCGTAACGCCATCGGGGGCGCGATCAACCAGATCTCCAAGCGCCCGGCCCACGAGTTCGGCGGCGAGATCCGCGCCAGCTACGGCAACTATGACCGCACCCGCATCGAGGGCGTCGTCTCGCTGCCCGTGGCCGACAACCTGCGCTTCAAGGTGGGGGGCAGCCAGGACCACCAACGCGACGGCTTCATCAAGAACATCGGCACCGCCAACGACGGCGCCACCATCAAGCGGACCTACTTCGAATTCCAGATCGAGGCCGAGCCCACCGAGAAGCTGTCGATCTTCGCGCGCTATAATCGCTCGAGCTGGGACGACACCACCGGCGTCGGCGACCGCCTCGCCAACCTGGTCACGCCGTACGACACCACCCGTGTGTTCGGGCCCATCGGCCAGCTGCAGGTCAACCCGCAGTTCGGCTACACGACCGCCAACCCGGGCGTGACCGACCCGTACGTCCAGAACACCAACACCGACGGCTACGGCCAGCTGCGCGGCAACCACGTGCTGACCACGACGGTCAGCTACGACCTGGGCTTCGCCTCGCTGAAGTACATCGGCGGCTTCCAGCAGTACAATTACCAGACCGGCGGCGACAACGACGGCACCAGCCGCACCGCCGGCATCGCCGGGATCCTGGCCGGCCAGCTGTACTTCCCGACCCAGACGACCGACTTCAACGAGCACAAGCGCTACTACTCCAACGAGATCAACCTGACCTCGAACGGCGACGGGCCGCTGCGCTGGATCCTCGGCGTCTACCAGTACGAGGAAGAATATCGTCAGCGCATCCAGCTCGGGAATCCGAACCAGGCCGCGCTGGCCAACCCGCTGACCCTCACGGGCGCGCTGGCGGCGCCGAATCCGCTGCGCAACTACGCCGACACTCAGGCGACCCTGAACTCCAAGGCCTATGCCGTCTTCGGCCAGGCCACCTACGAGCTGAACGAGCAGTTCGCGGTGACGGCGGGCATCCGCTACACCAAGGACAAGAAGGACGGCACCGAGTTCCAGCGCCTGATCATCCAGTCGCCGGCGATCGCGGGCGGCGCGGCGGCGTTCGACGTCTCCACCGACATCGACCCGACGACGCCGGGCGTGCAGAACTTCCGCTCGCTGAAGAACAGCTGGGACGCCGTCACCGGCGTGCTGAACCTGGACTGGACGCCCGACGCGGATACGCTGGGCTACGCCAAGTACAGCCGCGGCTACAAGTCGGGTGGCTTCCTGCTCGGCACCCTGTCGTCGCAGCCAGAGGCCAAGCAGGAACAGGTGGACGCCTTCGAAGTCGGTCTGAAGAAGACGATCGCGCGCAAATTCCAGATCAACGCGGCCGCCTTCTACAACGATTACAAGGACCTGCAGCTCAACCTGTCGCAGCTGAACGCGGCCGGCACCGCGGCGGCGAACAACTTCGTCAACGTCGATGCCGAGGCCTACGGCCTGGAGCTGGAAGCCATCTGGCGGCCGATCGCCAATCTCGACCTGTCGGCCAGCTACGGCTACCTGCACACCAAGATCACCAAGGGCTGCTGCTTCTACGACCCGGCGGACCCGGGCGCCCTCGACCCGAACGCCACGCCTTCGGGCGGTTCGGTGGTCTCGAACGGCACCCGCCTGGTGTTCCAGACCCTGAAGGGCTCGCGCATCTACCAGTCGCCGGAGAACAAGTTCGCCGGCAACGCGAACTACACCTTCAACTTCGCGCCGGGCTCGCTGATCCTGTCGGCCACCTACACTTGGACAGACGAGACGTTCTACCAGCCGTTCAAGAGCGCGGCGAACAAGGTCAAGGCCTACGACGTCACCGACTTCCGCGTGCTGTGGAACGACGCCGACGATCGCTACACCCTGATCGGGTACGTGAAGAACGCCTTCGACCAGAAGGGCTTCACCTCGAATGGCTCGACGACGCCCACGGCGATCTTCGACAGCCCGCCCAACCCGCAGGTGGGCAGCCTCGTCCAGACCCGGACGGCCATCACCCGCGGCCTGATTCAGCCCCGCACCTACGGCGTGGAGCTGCAGTACCGCTTCTAGTTAAGGCGCGTTTCCTCCCATTTACGTGCCGACTTCGGGCGGCGGACCTCGTGTCCGCCGCCTTTTTCTTTTGGGCTGCGGCCCGTGCGGGCGCCCGGTGGGAGCGGATTGGGCGGCCTTTTGACGCGCAGGAAGAGATTCGCAGGCTTCCGCTCGCCGGATTTAACCTCTGCTCAAGCGCTCGCCCCACAGAATGAGTACCTGAAGGTTCCTCGTTCCCCGGCGGCTCATGTCCCTGCCCGAGTTCTTTTTCGACCGCGTGACGGCCGACATCCGCCAGCAGATGGAGGGTATGCTGGCCCTGACCGACCAGCTCGCCCGCCAGCGGCTGACGCCGGACGGAGAGGCGTGCGTCGCCAGCGTCGCCGAGGCGGCGGAGGGCGTGCGACGAATGCTGACCTCTGCCCTGGACCTCAAGAACATCTTTGCCGACGGCCTGGATTTGAATCTCGAGCCGATCCGCCTGCGCGAGCTGATGGACGAGATCGAGGCGCGCTGGCAACCGCGGGCCGCGGCGGCCGGCGTGACGCTGCTGGTCTCGTACGACGGCGACCCGGAGGCGGCCGCCCTGGCCGACCGCAAGCGCCTGCTGCAGATCTTCGACGGCTTCATCGGCGAGGCCGTGGGCGCCCAGGCGCGCGGCGCCGTGGAAGCCGGCCTCTTCGCCCATTGCGGCCCCGATGGGGTGCGCCTGGAAGGCCGGGTGCGCGGTCCGCGCGACTCTGGCTGGGACGAAAAGGACGCCGAGAGCCGCATCCGCGCGATCGCCGAGCGCCTCGGCCTTGAAGTGGCGCTGGGCGCCATGCTGGCGCGCCGAGTGCTGAAGGGCATGGAGGGCGAGCTCCGTAAGGAGGCCAACGCCGGAGCCTCGGACACCGCCGCCTTCGAACTGATGCTGGCGCCGATCCCCGAGACGATCGAGGAACCCGTCGAGGACGCCGGCCGCGCCGCGCACATCCTCGTGGTCGACGACAACGCCACCAACCGAATGGTCGCCCAGTCGCTGGTCGAGATGTTCGACTGCACAAGCGAGTCCGCCGAGGACGGCGAGGAGGCCGTGGAGGCCGCCCGGACCGGTCGGTTCGACCTGATCCTGATGGACATCAAGATGCCGCGGATGGACGGGATCGCCGCCACCCGCGCCATCCGGGCGATCCCCGGCCCCGTGGGTGTGGTGCCGATCATCGCGCTCACCGCCAACGCCGATCCGGACGACGCGGAAGCCTATCTGGCGGCCGGCATGAACGGCGTCGTCGAAAAGCCGATGAAGCCCGAACACCTGCTCACTGCGCTGCAGCAGGCGCTGGACCCGACGCGCAACGCCGCGGCGGCGTAATCGCCCGTTACAGCTGCAACTTTCTTGCGCGGACGGGGCCTATTGCACCCCTCGCTGCAATCCCTTAGGTCGCGGGCTCCTGTTTTGGGGATCGTTTATGTCCGAGGGCAAGACCGGCGCGGCGCCGTCGCTGGAGGCCGTGCGCCAGCGCATCGACGCGCTGGACACCGAACTCCTGCGCCTGGTGGACGAACGCGCCTCGCTCGCCCGTGTGGTGGCGGCGGCCAAGCAAGCCGCGGGTGACGGCGACAAGTTCGCCCTGCGGCCTGGCCGTGAGGCGGCGATCCTGCGCCGCCTGATCGCCGCCGAGCGCACCGCGGCCAGCCCCAGCCTGGTCGTGCGCATCTGGCGCGAAATGATCGGCGACAGCCTGTCGGTTCAGGGGCCGTTCCACCTCAACGTGTGGGGCGGCAAGGATCCCGGCCGCGCCGTGGAACTCGCGCGCCACCGCTTTGGCGCGGCGCCGCCGCTGCGCCAGCACGCCAAGGTCGAGGACGCGATCGCCGCGGCCCGCACGCCCGGCGGCGTGGCGATCTGCGCGCTGGCGGCCGACAGCGCCTGGTGGGGCCGCCTGCTCGCCGAGCCGCAGCTGAAGGTCTTCGCGGCCCTGCCCTGCCTCGCGGCCTGGGGGCCGATGTCGGCGCTGGCGGTCGCGGCGGTGGACGTCGAACCCACCGGCGACGACCGGACGTTCTGGGTCACCGACGCCCCGGGGGCGGCGGGAGCCATCGAGGAGGCGCTCGGCCGCGACGGCGTGGCGGCAGATCTAGTCGCGGAGGCGGGCGGCCTGAAGCTGTTCATGCTGGCCGGCTTCTACCAGCGCGAGGACGAGCGTCTGGCCCGTGCGCCGGGGCGGCTGAGCGGCGTCATCGGGGCTGCGCCGGCGCCGCTGGACGTGTAAGCGTCGCCGCATGTCCGACACCGCCGACCCCGTGAACCGCGCTCGCGCGGCCAAGCCCCTCCCCAAGCCGGGGATCATGGACATCCACGCCTACGTGCCCGGCAAGGCGCACGCCGAAGGCGTGGCCGCGCCGGTGAAGCTCTCGGCCAACGAGAACATCCTGGGCTCCAGCCCCAAGGCGGTGGAGGCGTTCGCGAGCGCCGCCCACGAGCTGCAGATGTATCCCGACAGCCGCACGAACATCGTGCGCGACGCCATCGCCCAGCGGTTCCGTCTCGAGCCCGAGCGGCTGATCTTCGGTTGCGGTTCGGACGAGGTGTTCGCGCTGCTGAACCAGACGTTCCTCGAGCCGGGCGACAACATCGTGCAGGGCGAGTACGGCTTCGCTGCCTTCGCCATCGGCGCCTACGCCTGCCAGGCCGAGGTGAAGAACGCCAAGGAGCCGGGCTATCGGATCGACGTCGACGAGATCCTGAAGGTGGTCGACGACCGCACCCGGCTGGTCTTCCTGGCCAATCCCGGGAACCCGACCGGCACCTGGATCCCGTTCTCCGAGGTGCTGCGGCTGCACGCGGCCCTGCCGCCCAGCGTGGTGCTGGTGCTGGACGGCGCCTACAGCGAGTTCGCCACCGACCCCACCTTCCAGGACGGCCTGGACTTCGCGCGCGGGACCGACAACGTCGTGGTCACCCACACGTTCTCCAAGCTGCACGGACTGGCGGCGCTGCGGGTGGGCTGGGGCTATGCGCCCGCCGAGATCGCGGCGGCGGTTGACCGTATCCGCCTGCCGTTCAACACCTCGATCGCCGGCCAGCGCGCCGCCGTCGCCGCCCTGGGCGACGAGGAATTCCAGGCCCGCTCCATCGCCCACGTCGAACAGTGGCGGCCCTGGCTGACCCAGCAACTGGGCGGCATCGGGCTGGAGCCGGTCGGCCCTTCGGCGACCAATTTCGTGCTGGTGGGCTTCCCGAAGACCGGCAAGACGGCGGCCGACGCCGACGCCTTCTTGAGCGCGCGCGGCCTGCTGACGCGGCGGGTCCTCAACTACGGCCTGCCCGACCACCTGCGGATCACCATCGGCCTGGAAGAGCACAACCGGGCCGTGGTCGAGGCCCTGGCCGAGTTCATGAAGGCCTGAGGATGGTCCAGCCGATCTATGCGAAGATGGCGGTGGTGGGCTGCGGCCTGATCGGGTCGTCGTTGATCCGCGCCGCGCGCGAGGCCGGGGTGGTCGGCCACATCGCGGTCGCCGACGCCTCGGACGCGGCGCGCGAACGCATCGCGGCGCTGAAGCTCGCCGACAGCCTGTTCGCCGATGCGGCCGAGGCGGTGGCCGACGCCGACCTGGTGGTCTTCGCCGTGCCGGTGATGTCGATGGAGGCCGCCGCCCGTGCGGCCGCCCCGGGCCTGAAGCCCGGAGCTACGGTCACCGACGTGGGGTCTGTGAAGGAGCACGTGGCCGACGTGCTGGCCGCCGCCCTGCCCGCCAGCGCCTTCGTCATCCCGGGCCATCCGATCGCCGGCACCGAGCAGTCGGGCCCGGACGCGGGCTTCGCCGAGCTGTTCCAGAACCGTTGGACGATCCTGACGCCGCAGCCGCGGGACGACGCCCCTTACCGCGAGGCGGTCGCCAGGCTCGGGGCGTTCTGGACCGCGATCGGCGCGCGCGTCGAGGAGATGGACGCCAAGCACCACGACCTCGTCCTGGCCATCACCAGCCACCTGCCCCACCTGATCGCCTACAACATCGTCGGCACCGCCGCCGACCTCGAGGGCGTGGCCGCGACCGAGGTGATGAAGTACTCGGCGGGCGGCTTCCGCGACTTCACCCGGATCGCGGCCTCCGACCCGACCATGTGGCGCGACGTCTTCCTGACCAACAAGGACGCGGTGCTGGAGGTTCTGGGCCGGTTCACGGAGGATCTGCAGGCGCTGTCGCGGGCGATCCGCTGGGGCGAGGGCGACAAGCTGTTCGAGCTGTTCAGCCGCACGCGGGAGATCCGCCGCGGGATCGTGGCCATGGGACAGGAAAGCGCCGAGCCGAACTTCGGGCGCGACCGCGGCAAGCACTGATCCGCCACATTCGGGTAATATCGGCGCAACGTACGGCGAGCGTACTCGCCGCTCCTTTCGGAGAGAGACCACCCGATGCGCAAGACGATCTTCGCGGCCGCGGCCGCCACGGCCCTGCTGGCGGGCGCTGGCGCGGCCTATGCCCAGATGCCGCAACCCGCTGATATCATTAAGAACTGGGACAAGAACGGCGACGGCGCCGTCGACAAGGCGGAATGGACGGCCGCGGGCCGGCCGGCCGAGCGGTTCGACGCCGTGGACGCCAACAAGGACGGCAAGATCACCGCCGCCGAGCTCGAGGCCGCCATGGCCGCGATGCGCGCGCGGGGCGGCTGAGCCAGCCACCACCAGGAGGCCGGGTTGACCGGCCTTCTTTTTCGCCAGATATTCACCCTTAGAGGTGAATATGTTGGATGAGACCCTGATCGCCATCGCCGACCCGACCCGCAGGGCGATCCTGAGCCGGTTGGCGCAGGGCGAGGCGCGGGTCACCGACGTGGCCAAGCCATTCCCGATTTCGCTGAACTCGGTCTCCAAGCACATCCGCATGCTGGAGCGGGCGAAGCTGGTGCGGCGCCGGGTCGAGGGGCGCGAGCACTTCCTGGCGCTCACGCCTGAGCCGCTGGACGAGGCGGCCAACTGGATCGCCAAGCAGAAGACGCTGTGGGCCTGGCGCCTCGGCGAACTGGAGAGGGTGCTGAAGGATGGCTGAGCTCACGGTTTCCCACCGCTATCCCTTCCCGGCCGAGAAGGTGTTCGACGCCTGGCTGGACCCGCAGGTGGCGCGGCGCTTCCTGTTCGCCACGCCCGATGGCGAGATGATCCGCGCCGAGACCGACCCGCGGGTGGGCGGGCGCTTCACCTTCGTGGACCGCCGGCCCGAGATGGGCGACGTGGAGCACGTGGGCGAGTACCTGGAGATCGACCGGCCGCGCCGCCTGGTCTTCAGCTTCGCCGTGCCGCAGTACGATCCCGGCGACACCACGGTGACCCTGGACTTCCGGCCCGACGGCGAAGGCTGCGTGGTGACGCTCCGCCACGCCGGCGTGCTGGAAGAGTGGACCAAGCAAACGGTCCAGGGCTGGACGACGATCCTGGCGAGCGTGGAGCGCGCGCTGGGCTAGGGCGCCTTGGACCCCTCGCCCCACCAGCCGGCCTTGCCAAGCGAACAGGCGGCCACGGCGTCGAGGATCTCCGGATACCCGGTCCCGGCCACCGGCGTGTCCACCAGCGTCTTGCGATCCACCGTGATCTTCAGCCGGTTCGCGCGGCGCAGGATGCCGACGGAGGTTTCGTCCAGCAGGTCGGCCGACGTCATGTAGGCGCCGTCGTCATCGTAGCTGGGCGCGAAGTCGAAGGCGTAGCCGCCGGCGTCGACGCGTCCCGCGCGCCCATTCGGCAGGCGGCCGCTCGCCGCGCCGACCGCGAGGCCGACACCGCCCCCGGCGCCTAGGAACTGCAGAAAAACCTGGTCGTCGATCCGGGCGTGGGCCACGCACACGCCGCTGTCGGCGACCTTGATGCTCCAAATCCCTTCCTTGTTGAGGATCATGTCCGACCCCGGGATCGCGGTGGCCGTGGCCTGGACAGCGCCTTCGCCCCACCACCCCTGCTCGCCCTTCGAGCACGCCACGACCGCCTCGACGGCGTTCTCGACACCCGTCCCGGCGAGTGCGCCGCTGAACACGGTCCGCCCCTCCATGACGACCTCGACGTCCTGCGCCAGCTTGAGCGCGGCGACCGCCCGCTCATCCAGGGTCCCGATCTGGAAGAAGAAGTCGCGCTTGTCGTTGAGCTCCAGCTCGAACGGGAAGCGGTTGGCGTCGATGACGAGTTCGCCCTGCTTGCCCCGGCGCATCGGCGACTTCGCGCCGACCGCGAACGAGACGGCGCCGCCGTCGGCCTGCAGCATAAGCATCCCGCCATCGGCGGACGGCACGCTGGCCATGCAGGTCCGGCTCGTGGGCTCGCCCCGGCCGACCGTCCAGTAGCCTTCCTTGTTGAGCGCGGTCTCGTCCGCACGGGCCGCGCCCGCCAGCAGCGAGGAAACGGCCAGGATCGCGGTCAGGTGTTGCAGCAGGCGCATGGGTCCTCCGGGTTGCGCAGCGGCGCTGTAGCACGGGGACCGTTAAAAGAACAATACGGGAACAGGAAGGCGGAGCGCGCGTGACGGGGAGGAAGCCCCCTCCACCGCTTCGCGGTCCCCCTCCCCCTAGGGGGGAGGAATTAGGAAGCTCTCCACCTGCTCGATCGCCTCGACCAGCGTCACCCGCTGGAGCTCCACGCCCGGCGGCAGGCCGCTGAACAGGCGGGTCGGCGCGGCGGCGTCCAGCATGACGAAGACGCCCTTGTCGTCGGCGCGGCGGATCAGGCGGCCGAAGGCCTGGGCGATGCGGCCGCGGGCGATCGCGTCATCGTAGGTCTTGTTCCCGAACCGGGCGCGGCGGGCCTTGTGCAGGATGTCGGGGCGCGGCCAGGGGATGCGGTCGAAGACCAGCAGGCGCAGCGAGCGGCCCGGCACGTCGACGCCGTCGCGCACCGCATCGGTGCCCAGCAGGCAGGCGTCCTGCTCGGCGCGAAATATGTCGACCAGCGCGCCCACCTCCAGCGGGTCCACGTGCTGGGCGTAGAGGGCCAGGCCCTTGTCGGCGAGGGGCGCGGCGATGCGTTCGTGCACGGCCTTCAGCCGGCGGATGGCGGTGAACAGGCCGAGCCCACCGCCGCCGGCGGCCAGGAACAGCTCGCGCATGGCGGCGGCCACCTGGCGGGCGTCGTCCTTGCTGACGTCGGTGACCACCAGGGCCCGGGCATTGGCGGCGTAGTCGAAGGGCGAGGTGAGCTTGAGCGTCTTCGGCCGGTCGGGCAGGCGCGCGGCGCCGGTGCGCATCTCGGCGAGCGCGAACGGATCCTCAAGCGTGGGGTCGGCCAGGGTCGCCGAGGTGACCAGCACCCCGTGCGCCGGCTTGATCACCGCATTGGTCAGCGGCTCGGACGGGTCGACCCAATGCCGGCGGCAGGCGGCGTCGACGGCGCGCCCGTACATGATGGTGGCCTCGAACCAGTCGACGAAGTCGGGGTCGTCCTCGGCGTCCTCGTCGATGGCGCGCAGCATCGAGCGCCAGGCCGGCAGGGTCATACGGGCGCGGCGGTCGAGGCCCCGCAGCGCCCCCTCCATCCGGGCGCGCTCGGAGCCGGACAGGGTCTCGGCCTCCTGGTCCATGACGTCCTCCAGGGCGCGAGCCAGGGCCAGCAGGGGCGCCTCCAGCCGCGCGAGCGCCGTGGCCGCCTCGCGGGCGGTGGCGCGGACGAGGTCCAGGGCCGGCCGGGCGGCGCATTCCATCCCCACCTCCGACGGCTGGGACCGGGCGCGAAGCTGCTCCAGCACCGCGACGATGAAGTGCTCGATCGGACCGTTCGGGTTCACCTCGCCGTTCGGATTGGCGATGCGGCCGCTCCAGCCCTCGCCCGGCAAGGCGCTGGCCCCGCGGATCGCCTCGTCCAGCGCCGCCCGCGCCTCCTCCCGGTCGCCCAGCATGTCGAGCAGGCGCGCTTCCAGGCCTCGCCCCCGTCGGCCCCGGCCCTCGGGCCCGCGGATCCAGCGCCGCAGCTCCGCCGCCTCGGCCCCCGACAGGGCCGCCGAGAACGCCGAGTCCGCCGCGTCGAACAGGTGGTGGCCCTCGTCGAAGACGATGCGCCGAAGCTGGCTGGTCTCCGCGTCGCCCTTGGACCCGCGCGCCGCCCGCGCCCCGTCGAAGGCCGCCTGGGTCATCACCAGGGCGTGGTTGGCGATGACGATGTCGGCGCGGCGCGCGCCGCGGATCGCCTTCTCCACGAAACAGGCGCGGTAGTGCTGGCAGCCGGCGTGCACGCACTCGCCCCGCCGGTCCACCAGGTTGGCCGCGCTGGCCTGCGCCGCCGGCTGGACCGCGAACAGGGTCGGCAGCCAGGCCGGGAAGTCGCCGCCGGTCATGTCGCCGTCGCGGGTGGCCCGGGCCCAGCGCGCGGCCAGCGCCATGCCCACCAGGTCGGACCCGCCGAGCTGGGCGGCGTTGGCCTGCTCCTGGAAGTTCAGCAGGCACAGGTAGTTCTCGCGCCCCTTGCGCACCACGGCCTTCTTCGCGCGCAGCTTCTCGTCGGGCCAGATGGCGCGGCTCTCGCGCTCGATCTGCCGCTGCAGGGCGCGGGTGTAGGTGGACACCCACACCGAGGGCCCGTTGGCCTCGGCCCACAGCGAGGCCGGCGCCAGGTAGCCCAGGGTCTTGCCCACCCCGGTGCCCGCCTCGGCCAGCATCATGTTGGGCTCGCCCTCGCGGTCGCGCGGCTGGAAGACGTGGGCGGCCTCGGCGGCATAGTCGGCCTGGGCGGGCCGCGCCTCGTCGAGGCCGGCGGTCTGCAGCAGGGACTGCAGGCGGGCGGCGGAGTCGGCGGCGGCGATGGGCTTGGAGCCCGGCTCGCCCGGCGGGGCCTCGGCCTCCCACTCGGGGATGCGCATCCAGACGTCGAGGCCCGACGAGCGGAACTGGTTGCCGGCCGGGACCGAGCGCAGGGCGCCGATGACGGCCGCGCCCCAGGGCCAGCCGGCGCGCGCCAGGGTCTCGGCCACGGCGAGCGCCTCCTCGCGGGAGGGGGTGGGGGCGAGGGCCAGGTCGGAGAGGAGGGTTTTGACGGCGGCCTGCAGCGTGGCGGCCTGGGCCTCGGGGGTCTTGGGCTCGGGCAGGCCCAGCGCCAGGGCCAGGCCCGCGGCGGAGGGGGCGGCGAACTGGGCGGGGCGCGCGAAGGCGAAGAGTTCGAGGACGTCGAAGATGCGGGGGCTGCGCGGCGGGGCGTGGAGCCCGAGGCGCCGCGCGGTCATCGCCGCGTGGGCGAGAAGGACCGGGGCGGTTTCGAAGAGGTCGCGGGCGTCGGGGGCGCGGATCGGCTGGGCGTCACCGGCGGGCGTGCAGACGGCGCAGCGGGGGCCGGGCAGGACCACGAGCGCGGGGGCGAGGGCCAGCTGAGTCGGGGGGGCGGACACCTTGCGGAGGTTAGTCGGGTGGGGCGGCGAACGGAAGGGGAACTGGGGGTGGGTCGAGCGGTGATTCCGACGCAGGCGCTACTCCTGGTCGCCTGCGGCCACCTCCTCACCGTCAGCCGACCCGCCCGACAGTGCGCCAGCGCCGCCTAGCGTGTCTGCGCTGATGGTCGGCCCCTCCACGATACGGCGTAGAAGGTCGTCCTGCGGATGCTCAAGGGCCACCAGGCGGGTGAGGACGCGCAACACGTTCAGGAATTCGGTCGTGTATTCGGGCAGCCACTTTTCGGGCTGGATGTTGCTGAGTTCCGAGGGCGGGCGCTTGTCGCCCATGGGCGGCTTGGAGCGATCCTTGCGGCGATAGCTCCACCATTGGCTCAGGACGCGCTTGCCCGAGACCTCGTAGGCCCAGACCTCAGGCAGGACGTTGGCGACGTATCCCGTGCCGATCCTCAGCCGGCGCTGGGCCCCGTCGTAGTCCAGCTCGTGCGGCATGTCGTCGAGCGACGACGGCAGGGCCCCATCGGCCGGGATCGTGGGTTCGGCGGCGGCCGGCTCGACGCGTGGTGGTCCCGGCGGGTGACCTTGGGCGAAGCGTTCGCCGAAGGTGTGCAGCCAGATCACCTCGCGGCCCATGGCGACCGCCTCGTCGAACAGGGCGCGGTCGGCCGTGATCGGAATGCGCAGGCCGGGCTGCTTGAGGTTCTTGCGGAAGCGGTCCGTGTAGCCTGGATGCGCTGCGACGGCGGCGATGTAAGCCATCACCTCCTCCGGCGCGACCTCGCGGCCGTAGGCGAGCGAAAGTTCAGACAGGAGGCTGAGAGTGAGGTTAGGCTGGGTTGCCTCTCGATTGTCCCAGAGCGGAAACGCCCGGCCACCGAACGACCCCCGGTAGTGGTGCAGGTCTGGAACTAGCCCACAGATCGTTACTGCGGGACCGGAGGAAGGCGAATGCGCAAGCAACCCGGTCAGATAGACCTGCTTGTCGGAGTGGCGATTCCAAAGCTGAGGGCGCACGTCGTTGATCAGGCGTGCGTCCGGCAGCAGCCATTGACGATCGAACGACCGGAAGCCCACAAGCACCGGTTCACTTGCCGGGCCGGTCTCAGAGATTATCGGAGTCGCTCTGGGCGCACCGCTCCCCACACCTTGGGCTACGACCTTCCGGATGTGGCGGCTAGCGACCTTGCCGTCACGAAGCTGAGGGTGGAACAGCGCCTCTTTCTTCGCCGGATCGTTCTCACTGAGGAGGTGCTTCCAGCGATCCCTCAACGACTGCGCGTCCGGCGCGATAACCCAGGTCCGCCCCGTCATCACGCCTGAGCCGTTGTAGACGAACAGGTCCTCTAGCGCGGGATAGCCCTCCCAATCCGCCGCGCCGGCCGGAAGGAACGGCTCGCGCCAGCCGCTCGGCGCCTCCACCCAACCGGCATCATCCAGCGCGATGTCGGCCAGCGCGGCGAACTTCGCGTCTCGCTCCCCCTCGGGCAGGCTGCGGAAGCGCACCTTCGCCGGCGGGTCCTTGTCCGTACTCGCGCGGCGCGAGGCCATGACGATGCACACCGTCTGCTGCACGCCCTGGAAGATACGTGAGTTCACCGGCGGCTGGTGCCCTTCGGGCGAGCAGTCGATCACCCAGATCTCGTCGGCGTCGCGCCGCAGCTCGGCGCGCATCTTCTGGAAGCCGGGACCATTCAGGAAGCCCGCGACCGTGATGAAGCAGACGACGCCCTTACGCTTCGTCCAGTCGTCGGCGGCCTCTGCGGCCGTCCCGCTGCGATAGGGATCGCCGCCGAACACCTTCCACGCCGCCCAGCGCCAGAAGTAGACGTAGAGGTTCCGCAGGTGCTTGGCGTGGGCCCCAACGCCCCAGTGAACCGGGGGCTGCCAATCGTCGAGCGGAGCCCGGAGGCCTTTGCCGCGATCCTCCACCCAACCGCCGTGGCCCTTGGCCTTCTCCTTGTAGGGTGGATTGCCGAGAACGACAGTGATCGGTTCGTGGCGCTTGATGCGGTTCGCTTGGCTGCGGCTCTCGGCGACGCCTGCCATGCGGGACGGAATCCACGCCGTTTCCTCGTCCGGATCTGCCAAGGTATCGGTGATATAGAGCCGAAGCTCGGCGCCCAGCGCCTTCTCCCGCTCGGCCGCTCCGCCCACCAGTTCCAGCAGTTCGGCCAGAATACGGAGCTGGGCCACGGCGAACGGACCGAACTGCAGCTCGAAGCCGATCAGGCGCTTGAGCGCGTCGGTGATCGCGGCCGGGACGGCGCCCGCGCCATCACGATCCTCAACCGTCTGGCGGATGCGCTGCAGCACGCCCAAGAGGAAGGTGCCGGTGCCCACCGCGGGGTCAGCGAGGCTGACGTCGCTGGACGCCAGGCCATCGACGAGGTCGAAGCGGTCGGGCGAACGCAGCGCCTCGTCCACCAGCCGCACCATGGCGTTCACCACCTGAGGCGGCGTGTAGTAGGAGCCCGTGCGCTTGCGCAGCGCCGTGTCGTACTGCTGAAGGAACAGTTCATAGAAGTAGAGCCACGCCTCGGGCTCGCCCTTGCTGAGCTTGGCCCAGTCGACGACGTCCAGCACCGCGGTCAGCGTCTTCAGCGAGGTATCGAGGGTGTGCTTCTCGTCCACCTCTTCGGTCAGCAGGCGCAACGCCGAGCCGATGAGCGAATTGGAATGGCGGAGCGACCGGGCCGCTTCCTCGATGCCGTCGCTCAGCGAAATGTTGCGCGCCCGCGCCATCAGCAGGCCGAAGGTCACGGCCTGGGCATAGCCGTCAGCGAACTCCGCGTCGGTCGCGTGGGGAAAGAGCAACCGGCGCCAGTCCTCCGCGAGGCCGGTGAGCGCCGGAGCCTTGCGGTCAAGCTGCTCGGAGACCTCGTCGCGGAGCAGCCGGCAGAGGCGCGCCGTGGTTTCCGCCAATTGCCGCGGCGTCCGTGGCGGAAGCGGGTCCCAGCCATAGAAGGCCGAAAACAGCGCCACGAGGTCCGTGGTCGCCTTCAGATCCTTGCCCGAGGTCTCGACGTCGCCGTCTAGGCGGACGACCGGGAGCGCCCGCTCGCCATCCCTCCAGAGGCTGAAGGCGTTGCCGTCGGTGTAGATGAGGTTGGGGAGCGCCTTGAGCTTCTCCCACTGGGCCTTGTCGTGGCCTTTGAACCTCGTCGGGTCGGCGCCCTTGCCGGGCGCCTTGAGCTCGATGAAGCCGATCAGTGCGCCCTTGCGGGTGACGGCGAAGTCGGGGCGAACGGTGAGATCCGACAGCTTCGTTTCACCGACGAGCTGGGTGTCGTGACCGGCCAGCCCGGTCAGGTCTGCCAGCGCCTTGACCAGAGCCATGATGGGGCCGCGCAGTTGGTCTTCCGGCTCGCCGGTGATCGCCGGATTGCTGAGCGTGGCCGTAGCATCCCGGCCGAATGCGGAGACCGCCTGAGCAAGCTTTTCAGCGTCGGTGGCGGTCACGGGGGATTACACGGGCTCTTCTGTGGACAGTCGGCGGCGACACTCTTTCCGCTGGCGACCGAATCGGCAAGCTGAGGTCCTGTCGATGTTGGACGCTTTGGAGGCGGCCCGCCAAGATGTCAGAGCCGTCCGATCCGCATTCCGAGGAGGAAGGCCAGCTCAGCCTGTTCGGCGTGGGCGAAGGGCGGATGGAGCCCCCCGTTCGTCAGTTCGTGCCGGATACCGAACTGATCCGACGTCGTCTCCATGCGCTGCTGGCGACCGCGCGCGCAGCTACGACGATGCCGTGGCCGGACCGCGATGCGCGAATGTGGCTGACCGTGTTTCCTCAGATGGCCGATTGGCTGCCAGATGAAGAGGCGAACCAGCTGCGCTTCGAGTTCATGCAGGAAATCGAGCGTCTGAAAGCCGCCTAGGCTCAGGCGATTAAGTCCGGGCGCGGAGTGTGCCCCACCGCCCGCACGCCTCAAGGACGAGCCGCTGGCGCGGCCGCGCATGCGCGCGGTCCTTGACCCGCCCAGGCGGCGGGGCTTGTGGGCTGCCGTAGACTTAAGGGAAGATTGTGCGCGTGGCGCACGGGGATGACGCGATGGGGCCAGTTCGGCGGAGGCGACTAGCGCATTTCGCACGCTCGCTGGCGCTGTGTTTCACGTGGGTTAGCCTGATCTTCGGCGCGACATTGCTGCTCTGCGCTTGGCGGTTTGGCTGGCACGTCGTGTTCGGCCCGGGAATGGAAGCGACGTTGCGGCCCTACATTATATCCCTGCCGCTCGTAGCCGTTGCGATGGCCCTTATGCCCCGCGAGCGCCGCGGAAAATAAGCGGGCCGCCACGCCCGAAGAAAGCTAGTTCCGCCAGCGGTTCATCAGCCGTTTGTGCTCGCCCTCCGTCAGGTCGGCCGGCCAGGCGAACTGCATGCGCCAGCGGGTGCGGGAACAGGCGGGGCAGTTCCAGCCGACGCGCTTGGCGACGTCGACGAGGCGGGTGGCGTGGCCGCCGGTGCGGAGTTCCTGCAGGCGGTGGATGACGCGCTCGGGGTTGTAGGTTCTGGACCAGGCGCACATGGCGCAGGCCAGCAGCAGGCGGCAGCCGGGGTAGCGGGCGAAGTCGCCGATGGCGGTGGCGGCGTCGGCGGGGATGGGGCGGGGTTCGCCTGGGCGGGCGGGGGATCTCATCGCGGGCCGCCCTCCTGTTCCACATGGCGCAGGACGCGCCAGCCGCCGCGGATGCGCTCGAGCTCGAACCAGCCGGCGGTGGAATCGACGAAGGGGACTTGGTCGGCGTTGAACCACACCCAGGGGCGGGAGCGGCTGCCGGGGCGGATGAACCAGCGGTCGCGGCCGGGGCCGTGGACGCAGAGGCGTTCGAGATGGACGATGCGGCGTTCGGGCATGACCAGAACATAACGCGAACATCGAGGTTCGGTTCAAGCAACCGGAGGTGAGTCCGGGCGGGAAACTGGGGGTGAACTGTGGACTGCGAACGGGGGTGTGGCGGCGGTGGCGGCGCGGTCTGTCCCGGTTGAGACTCGCGCCCCCTCCACCACCCGCTCTTCGGCGGATGGCCCCCTCCCCAGCTTCGCAGGTGAGGAGCGGGGTGAGTCGGCGAAGTTCTTATTTTGTTCTTGACGTTTGCGCGCGAATGTGGGAGGGTTTCGGTCAGGGTTCCGATCTGCGCCTCGCGGCGCGGCGGGACCCTTTTTCGTTTCCGGACATCGAGAGGAGCGGGCCCCATGGCGGACGGGGGAATGGCGGCGGCTGGGACGGCTGAACTGGCGCAGGGGCTTTGGCCGGCGCGGGCGGAACGGGTGCGCAAGCCTGCGGTGAGGTTCTCGGGCGAGCTGCTGCGCACGATCCTGCGGCGGGTGGCGACGGGGGAGACGGTGACCGCGATCTGCAGGGAGCCGGAAATGCCGCACCGGACGACGGTGACGGCGTGGGCGAATGAGCGGGCGACGATCCGCAAGGCGCTGTCGCGGGCGCGGACGCTGGGCGGGTGGGACCACGAGCGGTGCCGGCGGCGGTCGAGCTATTGCGAGGCGACGGCGATGGAGATCTACGCGCGGCTCTGCGAGGGGGAGTCGATGACCCGCATCTGCGCCGACCCCGCGATGCCGGCGGCGTCGACGGTGGCGCTGTGGCGCGAGGCGCATGCGGATTTCGACGCGCGGGTGTCGCTGGCGCGGCGGGTGCAGGCCGAGCGGTTCTGCGACCTGGGCTGGGAGATCGCCGAGGCGGTGACGCCGGCCAACGCCTATGCCACGCACGTCCAGCTGGGGCACCTGCGCTGGACGGCGGGCGTGCTGGCGCCGAAGCGGTTCGGGCGGTTCAAGCCCGTGGTGGCGGAGGCGACCGAGGCGGACCTGGCCGCGGCGGCGACGGCGGAGGCCGAGGCCGAGCCGCAGGGGCCGCGGGAGGTGATCTACTACGTGCGCCACTTCAAGCGCGAGCCGCAGCCGGACGGGACGGTGAAGGTGGTGGCCTACAAGCAGCACTGCGCGACCGGCGAGCTGGTGCGGGACACGTCGCGCGACGCGGAGGGCGCGGATGGGGCGGATGGGGCGGATGGGGCGGGCTGACCGCCCCCTCCCCCTGCTCCGCGGCGGCGGCGGCTAGGCCTCCTTGCCGGTCAGGGCGGCCATGACCTTGGCGAGGGGTTCGTTGACGACCACGTGCTGGCCGCCGGTGACGTAGATCTTGGTGTCGTCGGGCCCCTGGTCGGTGACGAGGGTGATCTGGTCGACGTTGAGGCAGGTCATGCGGGCGCCATCGCTGCGGAATGCGACGAAGCGGGCCATGGGAGGGGCTCCTGGACGGGCGGTTGTGCGCCCGCGAGCGTGCCGCGCTTCGGCGGCGCTGTCTGCGGGGCTTCGCGCGCTCAGAAGGCCTCGGGCTCGAAGGTTCGCGGACCGATGCGGCGCCAGGCGCCGATGAGGCGGGCGTCGCGCCAGAGCTGGAGCAGCACGCCCTCGGCCGCGAACTGGGCGCGGCGGGCGGCGGCGGTGTCGTGCAGGGCCTCGAAGTGGTCGCTCTGGGCCTGGCCGTCGGGATCGATGTCGATGGCGACGTAGGACTTCAGGTCGCGGGGCGAAAGGCTGGGCATGGCGGACGCACTCGGCAACGGGACGCGGAAACAGGCTCGGCCGGAGTGGCCGGCGCGGGGAAAATGCCAAGCTTCGATGTCAGTTCCCGGACGGCGCGCGCCGAGCGCCGGTGGCGCGGCGCCGGGGGCGGGTCAGCGCTCGCGCGGGGCGGGGCGGAAGTTGCGGTCGGCCGAGCGGCGCCAGCGACCGATGAGCTGTTCGTCGCGCCAGAGCGAGACCACCACCCCCTCGGCGGCGAACAGGGCCCGGCGGGAAGCCGCGGTGTCGTGCGGCGCGGTGAAGGTGTCCATGGTGGTGCGCCCGTCGGCGGCCACGTCGATGGCGACATAAGACTTCGAACTCGACGTCATGCACGGATCCTCTTGCGCCCTCGCGGCGGAGGATGCCGGATGCCGCGGGCCGGTCCATCCCCCAAAAGGGGTATCCGAATGGCCTAACACCGATTTTTTGCCGAGCCGGCGCCGAGTCGTGCTGCGGCGCCGAAAAGCGCGTCAGGCCTGCTGGGTCTTGGTGGGGGTGACGCGGCCGTCGTCGAGGTCGTAGCGGGCGGCGACGATCTTCAGCTGGCCGGCCAGCACGCGGTTGCGCAGCGGACGCGAGCCGGCGAACACCTCGGCCGCGGCCTGGGCGGCGTTGAGGCTGACGGCGGCGTCCAGCGGGTCGGCGGTTCCGGCGGGAACCGAGCGCACCGCCGGCGTGATCAGCGCGGCCAGGGCGCCGATGCGGGTGCCCACGTCGTCGGGCGAGCCGCGGCCGGCGAGCGCCTCGATGGTGGCCTTGACCGCGCCGCAGCGCTCGTGGCCCAGCGCCATGACCAGGGTCGAGCCCAGGTGGATGACGGCGTATTCGATGGAGGCCAGCACGGCGTCGTCCACGACGTTGCCGGCCACGCGGATGACGAAGAGATCGCCCAGACCCTGGTCGAAGATCAGCTCGGGCGGCACGCGGCTGTCGGCGCAGGCCAGGATGACGGCGAAGGGACGCTGGCCGCCGGCCACCTCGCGGCGGCGCGGGGCGTCGGCGTGCGGGCGGGCGGCGAAGCCTTCGACGTAGCGGGCGTTGCCGCTCATCAGGCGCGCGAGGGCCTCCTCGGGCGGCACGGCAGGCTCGGCGCCGTGGGCGGCCGGCTGGGCGGCGGCGGCGTGGGGATCGGCGGCGGGCGCGGCGGGGGCAGCCTTCGGCTTGGCCTTGGGCTTGGGACGCGGCTTCGGCTTGGGCGCATCGGCCTCGTGCTCGACCCCGCCCTCGGCGAAGGCGATGGCCGGGACGGCGACGCAGAGTCCCGCGCCCAGGGCGGCGACCAGGCGGCGGCGGTGGAAGTCGGGCATGGGTGATCCCCCCGGATCGGCTGCGAGCGGCCCGATAGGAGCAGCGAAATCCTAAGATGCGGTGGAGGCGCCGGCAGGTCTGCCCGGGCGATGGCGGAAAACGCGGGATCCTTGTCGTTTCGGACAGGGCCAGGCGGACGTATCCCGGGCCCTGAAGGAGCTTTCGGATGAAGCGTGTTCTGCTGTGGGGCGCCCTGGGCGCGGTGCTGCTGGTCGGCGCGGGCTTCGGGATCTGGATCGCGTCCTTGCCGCCCGCGCCGCCGGTCCTGGCGGCCGCCCCGATCGCCGCCGAGGAGCAGGCCGCCACTGTCGCGGCGCTGAGGCCGAAGCGCCCGCTGCCGGTGATCGCCGTCCTGGCGGCGAGCGGCGACACCCGCACCGAGACGACCGACTTCGTGACGTCTTACGGCATCCTGCGCCGCGCCGACGTGGCCGAGGTCACCGCCGTGTCGACCAGCGCGGGAACGGTGCGGCTGTTCCCCGCCCTGCAGGTGGAGCCCGACGAGACCACCGCCGCCTTCGACCGCCGGCATCCCGAGGGCGCCGACTATGTGATCGTGCCGGCGATGAGCCGCGACAACGATCCAGCGGTGATGGCCTGGCTGCAGGCCCAGTCGGCCAAGGGCGCGACGGTGATCGGGGTTTGCGTGGGGGCCAAGGTGGTGGCCGCCGCCGGCCTGCTGGAGGGCCATCGCGCCACGACCCACTGGTTTTCGCGCCCCGGGCTTCTGAAGGCGCACCCCACCATCCGCTATGTGGCCGACCGGCGCTTCGTGGTCGATGGCAAGGTCGCCACGACGACGGGGATCACGGCCTCCATGCCGATGATGCTGACCCTGATCGAGGCGATCGGCGGCCGCGCGAAGGCCGAGGCCACGGCCCGCGACCTAGGGGTCGCGACCTGGGACGCGCGCCACGCGAGCGCGGCCTTCACGTTCTCCCGCCCGTTCGCGACCACCGTGCTGAGCAATCTCGCCGCCCCCTGGAACCGCGAGCGGCTGGGCATCGGCCTCACGCCCGGTATGAACGAGGTCTCGCTGGCGCTGACGGCCGACGCCTGGTCGCGGACGTACCGGTCCCGAGCGGTGAGCTTCGCGGCGTCGGCCGCGCCCGTCCGCAGCCGCAACGGCCTGTGGATCCGGCCCGACGAGGCGCGCGGCGACTGGCCGGCCGGTTCGCGGATCGGAAGCGTGCAAGAGCGGCCGTCGCAGGCACTGGACACGACGCTGACTGAGATCGGGGATCGCTACGGACGGCCCACGGCCGACATCGTGGCCGCCCAGTTGGAGTATCCTCGCCGCGCGCCGGGCCGGAACGTGCGGACCGTGGCAGCGGCGGAAGCCAGCCGCTCGCCGCCGTCCCGGGGCGTCTCTGCCCCATCCTGATCTGGGGTCGAATGAGTTGAGTTCAAGAATTGCCGGGCCGCGATTTATGGGCAGCTTCTAGCGCCCTCTGAACCGTGGAGGGCCGGATATGCGCGTGTTGTTGTCGACCTTTGGATCGCGGGGCGACGTGGAGCCGATGGCCGGGCTCGCGGCGCAGTTGAAGGCGCTGGGCGTCGAGCCGGTGGTCTGCGCGCCGCCCGATCCGGAGTTCGCCGCGGTGACGGACCGGGCCGGCGTGCGGCTGGCGCCCGCCTTCACCTCGGTCCGCCAATGGATCGCCGACGCGCTGGCGAACCAGCCGCCGATGCCGCTGCCCGAACGCGCGGCCCTGGTGATGCGGGCGCAGTACGCCGCGATCTCCGCGGCGGCCGAGGGCTGCGACGCGATCCTGGGCGCGGGCCTGTTCCCCTCGGCCGCCGCCGCCCAGTGCGTGGCCGAGGAACGGGGCCTGCCGCACATCCACGCCACCTACTGCCCGTTGTTCCTGCCCTCCACGCATCACCGGCCGTTTCCTTGGCCCGGCCATCCCGTGCCCGAGGACGAGACCGACAACCGCGTGCTGTGGGCGCGTGACGCCCAGGCGCGCAAGGCCGTGTTCGGCGAGGCGTACGGCGCCCTGCGCGCCGCGATCGGCTTGCCGCCGGTGGAGGACGTGAGCGGCCAGGTGGTGACGAACCAACCCTGGCTGGCGTCGGATCCGGTGCTGAGCCCCTGGACGCCGACCGACCTGTGCGACGTCTGGCAGAGCGGCGCGTGGATCCTGCCGGACGAACGCCCCCTGCCCGCGAGCCTCGAGGCCTTCCTGGCCGCCGGCGAGGCGCCGGTCTACGTCGGCTTCGGCAGCATGCCGCAGGCGGCGCTGAAGGACGCCGCGGGCGTGGCCATCGCGGCCGCCCGTGCGCAGGGCCGGCGCGTGCTCCTCTCGCACGGCTGGGCCGGCCTGGCCCTGGTCGACGATGGGGACGACTGTTTCGCGGTAGGCGACGTCAATCAGCAGGCCCTGTTCGGCCGTGTGGCCGTCGTCGTCCACCACGGCGGCGCGGGCACGACGACGGCGGCCGCACGGGCGGGCGCGCCCCAGGTCGTGGTCCCGCAGATCGCCGACCAGCCCTACTTCGCCGGCCGGGTGGTCGCCCTCGGCATCGGCGCCGCGCACGATGGCCCGACACCGACGGCGAGCTCATTGTCAGCCGCCCTCCGCACCGCGCTCGCGCCAGCGACGGCCGCCCGCGCCGCCGCCGTGGGACCCACGATCCGGCCGGATGGGGCGGCCGTCGCCGCGAAACGTCTGATCGAGCAGCTCGCGCCGACCGCGACATAGGCCAGGCGCACGTCATCGCCGCCCGCGCCGGGGCCGTTGCGCCCTAGCTTTATTCTTCTTTAAATCTCGATATGTCGGGTGATCGACAATGGAGGGCGCGCCGCCGTGCGAGAGTCGCGGCCTGTCGGGGAATCGCGTGGAAACCTACTACGTCTACCACCTGCACCCGAATGGGCGGTTCGCGGCGCGCGATATCGTGCGGGCCGAAGACGACGACGGGGCCGCCACGGAGGCCGCGCGCCTGTACCACGGCTACGCCATGGAGCTGTGGCAGGGCCCGCGCATGGTCCGGACCTTCGCTCTTCCCGCCCGCGACTGACGGCCGGGCCTATGCCCGTGAAATAACTCCGATATTCGAGATCCGAAGCGCGGCGTGCCGCAGGACCCCGGACGGTTGAAAGCGTGGAACCCCGGGTTGAAAAGGCGGCGTGGCCGGCAACTCCGCAAGCGCTGGTGTGTTCGTGGCGAGCCAAAAGGAGCCGAACCTCACCGGCTGAGGCTCACTTGGCGGCGGCGCCGGGGTTTTGGGATGGCGCCGTCTGCCGGGGGGCGCCGGAGCAAGCACCGGACGGGCGCCGGAGGTCCCGGATAGGCTTCACGACATGGCGGCGGAGACGCGAGGGCTGCCGACGCCTTTCCATCGACCGTGCTCATATCGTCGGGCGGCCGCAGCGATAAGACCGCTGCGCAGGCGGCGAGAAGGCGCAAGTTCCTCGCACACCTCACTCCATGCATCAGGGGATATTGTGGAGGGCACATGAGCAAGGGCCTGAGGCGGGAAGCCACAAGTCTGGGGTCATGGTCAGCGCGGACGATACCTATCCAACGGTTCGTCGCAAGGACCCCTGCATCTGTCGCGACAAGCGCGTTCGGAGAGGGACGCACCCGCTAACGGAGGGTTTTCGCAGTATCGAGGACCCTGAATTGAAGACCCTTATTCTCGCCGCGACGGCCGCGGCCACGCTCGTTGTCGTCAACCCCGCGTCGGCGTCGCAGATCGTCATGAACGCCAGCAACATCATTGGCGCGACGCCTCCGCTGGCCTCCCCCGCCTGGAGCGCCGGCAACATCTTCGACAACCAGACCGGCGCCATTGCGCCTGAGGGCGTCGCTGATGGCTCGTTTTGGCTGGCCAGTGACACCGCGGCGACGGCGTTCATCACCATCGATCTTGGTGGGGTCTACACCGATCTGAGTTTCGATTTCTTCAATACACACAACGCGAAGTACTACGATCGCGGCATCGGCGCGTTCGAGATTTATGCGAGCAACACGCTGTCGCCAGCCGGATTCGACGGTTTCACCCTCGGAGGTGATGCGCGACGCCTGCTGAGCGGGGCCTTGGCCGCCGAGCTTGACGATGATTTTCAAGCCCAGACTTTCGCAAGCAACAGCACTGTTGGCTATCGATACCTGCAGCTACGCCCGACCTCGGTGGCGGCGCGCTACCCGTTCAATGCTCGAGCCTACGGCCTCAACGAGCTTCGCATCTACGGCGAAGCGGGTGGCGTCGCGGGCGCCGTCCCGGAGCCCGCGACGTGGGCGATGATGATCCTCGGGCTTGGCATGAGCGGCGCCCTTCTGCGGCGGCGGTACGCCACGGCCTGAAGGAGGCGCCAACGCGGGGCGAGGCGCTCGTTCCCCGTTGGCGGCCGCCCACCGTGTCAGCCCAGGCGAAGCTGACACGTCACATTGCCCCTAAGGGCGCTTCTGCTCCACGACCCCTGCAGGTTTGAGGTCGCTTCCTGCAGACCCATGACCCCGCAGGTCGCGTGGAAGTGGGCATGGGGCGACAAGCCGGCGCCCATCGGCCCTGCCGACCGCGTACGGCGGCCTAGAGTCGCCGATGCCTTTGAGCGCGTGCTCTGCGATCCGCAACGCTCGGGCTTTAGAGATCATCTAGAACTGGCCGTGTGGAATAGCCGCCGAGACGGCCGCAAGGTCCGCAATGCGCCGGTTGCGGCGCCGCTTCGGAAGCGCCCTCGCCGCCTCGATATAGGACTGTCTTTATTGGAAGAAGTGGCGCGCCCGGAACGATTCGAACGTCCGACCCTCAGATTCGTAGTCTGATGCTCTATCCAGCTGAGCTACGGGCGCGCATTGCCTTTCGGCGAGGGCGCGGAACCTAGTCGGGGGCGGAGGGGAGCGCAAGTCCCCCTCCGTCCGATTTTTTCAGGTCCCGCGACGCCTCCGGTTCGCGCCCCCTAGCGGCGGGGGAACGGCAGGCCGCCGCCCAGGATGCCCTGGCGCAGGATGTCGGCGGCGCTGGGGGCCTTGGGCGGCTTGCCGGGTTGGCCGCCGGGCTGGCCCTGGGGCGCGCCGGGCATGCCGCCCGACTGCCGGCCACGGCCGCCGCCCATCATCTCGCTCATGTCCTGGCCCAGGATGCCGCCGGTGGCCGAGCGGTAGCGGACCTTCACGGCCCACTGCTGGTTCCAGGCCACCTTCGGGTCCTGCGGGCGGGGCGGATAGACGAAGTTGGCCTCGCCGCCGTAGGCCACGAGCTGGAGCATCGCCGACGGCGCGGCGTCGAGCACCTCCTTGGGCACGGCGCAGGTCTTGGTGGCCGGGCCCATCAGGGTCTTGTTGGCCACCAGCCGGGCGATGTCGCCGGGGCTCAGGAAGTCGGGGTTCGAGAAGGCCGAGGTCTGCACCTCGGACGAGGACCACATCACCACCGTGTCGTCCCCGCCCCCGCCGCCGATGGCGCTGGCGTAGTAGGCCTCGGCGTTGCCGACCAGGTTCCAGCCCAGGTTGACCCAGCCGCCGGGAGCCTTGGTGTTCGAGGTGAGGTTCAGGGGCGCCAGGAAGTCCTGGTCCTCGCTGAGGCTGAAGTTGATCTCGGGGCTGTAGTTGCCGCGGATGGTGTGGGCGCCGATCAGCGAGCCCGCCGACGGCACCATGTCGCGCGTCTCCTTGTTCGGCCACTCGCCGTAGGTGCGGTTGCGCGCCGGCGACGGCGGCTGCATCGGGCGATAGTCGATGCCGCGGAACATGTTGGCCGGGTTCTGCTTGCCGTCGGCCATCTTGGCGAAGTCGATCACATAGGGCTGGCCCGGCCGGGCATGCTCGCCACAGCCCCAGAAGATCAGCATGCGGCCCTTGGGCTTGCGATACTCCTCGGGGACGTTGTCGTACTTCTCCTCGCGCACCGTCGGCTCGACCTTCGGCGTCAGCAGCGGCAGGCGGGGGCCCACCTGCAGGCCCTGGGGCGGCAGGTGGTCGGCGGCCGGGGCGGGATTGGTCTGGCTGGAGCCCAGGTCAAGCTGCAGGGTCTTGGACGCGCCGCCGCCGCCCATCATGGCGCGCATCATCGCCCCGGTGTCGGGACGGCCGCCGCCGCCGGCGCCCATCGAGGGCATGCCGAAGCCCGTCTGGGTCTGGGCGCTCATCCAATAGACGGCCACCGGGCCGGTGACCTTCTGCTGGGCCGTGGCGCCCGAAGTGATGGTGATGGCGGCGACAGCCGCGGCGCCGGCGACCAAAGCCAGCTTACGTCCCGGACGCATCGGAAAACTTCTCCTGAACTTGAACCCCGCCGAACGCTAATCCGCGACCGGCGAAAGGGAAATGCGCTTTTGCGCCGGACCGTCCTGCGGATTTGCGACCAAGGCCGCCCTCAGCTCGGCAGGTCGCGCCAGCAGGGGACATACGCGCCCGGCCACGGCTTGGCTTCAAACACCCCGCGCGCCACCGCCCGCGCCAGGGCGTCGGCCGCCAGGGCGCCCAGGCGGGCCAGGGTATAGGGCGCGGGATCGGCCAGCGGCCGCACGCCCGTCGAGATCGCGAACACCACGTCGCCGTCGAAGGGGGCATGGACCGGGCGGATGGCGCGGGCGAACCCGTCCTGGGCCATGACCGCCAGCCGCTTCGCCTGGGCCGGCGTCAGGATGGCGTCGGTCGCCACACAGGCGATGGTGGTGTTGCGGACGTCCACGGGGCGCTTGGCCAGGCCCCATTCGTCCGGTGCGGCCCGCAGGCCGGTCGGGCCCAGGCCGCCGAACTCGCCGCCCAGTTCGAACGGGGCGGCCCAGAAGGTGCGTCCGCCCGGGGCGACCACCGAGCCCCAGCTGTTCACGCCCACCACGGCGCCCACGGTGTAGCCGTCGGCCGTCACCACGGAGGCCGAGCCCACGCCGCCCTTCAGCGCGCCCGCCATGGCCCCGTAGCCGCAACCCGTCGTGCCCAGCTCGAAATCCAGGCCCGCCGCCGCCACGGCGCGCTTGCCGAGCTCGCGATAGGGCGGATCCTCGCCCCAGGCCTTGTCGCCGCCGTTGGCCATGTCGAACAGGATCGCGCCGGGCACGACGGGCGACTTCGGGATGCCCTCCACCAGGCCGAACCCGCGGCCCCGGGCGCCGAGCCAGGCGACCACGCCGTCGGCGGCGCCCAGGCCGTAGACCGAGCCACCCGACAGCACGAGCGCGTCCACGGCGTCGACCAGGTTTTCCGGCGCCAGCGCGTCGGTCTCGCGCGTTCCGGGCGCCCCGCCGCGCACGTCGGCGGCGCAGACCGCCCGCTCGTCCGGCAGGATCACGGTCACGCCGGTCCGCACGCCGGCGTCCTGCGATTGCCCAACCTTCAGGCCGGGAACGTCGGTGATGAGGTTGCGCGGCCCTGGACCTGGCCTATTTCCGTCCATAGGAGGGACCTCGCACGTCCGGGCGTTTGTTGTCCACGCGGCCGGCCCGCTATGGTCAAGTTACCTGTTCAGGAGCGCGCCCGTCCCGTGAAGTCCCCGTTTTCGCTCGCCGCCGTCGCTGTCGCCGCCCTGCTCTCGGCCTGCGCGTCATCCCAGCCGTCCGCCGCCCAGACCAAGCCGGCGGAGGCCGCAAGGGCCACGGCCATGGTCGCCGCGGCCAATCCGATGGCGGTCGAGGCGGGGCTGAAGGTGCTGCGCGCCGGCGGCACGGCGGTGGACGCCGCGGTGGCGGTCCAGGCGACCCTGGGCCTGGTGGAGCCGCAGAGCTCCGGCCTGGGCGGCGGGTCGTTCATGACCTACTACGACGGCAAGACGAAGCAGGTGACCGCCTACAACGGCCGGGAGATCGCCCCCGCCGCCGCCACGCCGAAGCTGTTCTATGGCGAGGACGGCAAGCCGCTGAACCGGATGGCGGCGATCATGTCGGGCCGTTCGACCGGCGTCCCCGGCGCGATCGCCATGCTGAGCCTGGCGCAGTCGCAGCACGGCAAGCTGGCGTGGAAGGACCTGTTCGGCGAGGCCGAGCGGCTGGCGGACGGCGGCTTCCCCGTGCCCCGCCGGATGGCCGCGGCGGCCGCCGGCAAGCAGGGCCAGGCCACCTCGCCAGACGCGGTCGCCTATTTCACCAAGCCCGACGGGACCAAGGTCCAGGCCGGCGAGATCATGAAGAACCCGGCCTATGCCGCGACGGTGAGGAAGATCGCCGCGGAGGGGCCCAACGCGCTGCTGAAGGGCGAGATCGCCCAGGCCATCGTCGCCAAGGTGCATGAGGGCCCGATCCCCGGCGAGCTCAGCCTGGACGACCTCGCGGCCTACAAGCCCAAGTCCGAGCCCGGCCTCTGCCGCCCCTACCGGGCCTACATCGTCTGCGTGCCCGGCGCGCCGTCGGGCGGCCCCGCCGTGCTGGAAGGCCTGGGGATCCTGCAGCACACTCCGGTGGGCCAGCATCGCAACGACGCCGAGGGCTGGTACCTGTTCAGCCAGGCCAGCCGCCTGATGTACGCCGACCGCGACCGCTATATCGGCGACCCCGACTTCGTGGATGTGCCGGTGCAGGGCCTGCTCGACCCCGCCTACCTGGCCGACCGCGCGAAGCTCATCGGCCCGATGGCCGCCGCCACGGTGGCGCCGGGCAAGCCCAAGGGCGCGGGCGTCCGCGCGCCGGACGCCACCAAGGAGGTCGCCGGCACCACCCACCTGGTCATCGTCGACCAATGGGGCAACGTGGTCTCGATGACCACGACGGTGGAGAGCACCTTCGGCTCGGGCCGGATGGTCCACGGCTTCTTCCTCAACAACCAGCTCACCGACTTCGCCTTCAACCCGCAGGACCGCGACGGCGCGCCGATGGCCAACGCCGTGGGGCCCCGCAAGCGGCCGCGGTCGTCGATGGCGCCGGCCATCGTGCTCGATCGGAATCGGCGGTTCGTCGCCGCGGTGGGCTCGCCGGGCGGGCCCTCGATCCTGGCCTACAACCTCAAGGCCCTGGTGGGCATGCTGGACTGGAAGCTGCCGGTGCAGGAGGCCATCGCGCTGCCCAACCTCATCGCCGGCGGCAGCTTCTACGCGGCCGAGGTCGACAAGTTCTCGCCCGAGCTGAAGGCGGGACTGGAGGCCAGGGGCGTGAAGCTGACCAGCGGCTTCGGGGCCGAGGGCTCGGGCCTGCACGGGATCGAGATGACCCCGACGGGCCTGCGCGGCGGCGCCGATCCGCGCCGCGAGGGCGTGGCGAAGGCGCCCTGAAGCGCCAGGCGACCAACAGGCTCTAGCCGGCGCGGGTGTTGCCTTCGCAGTCGACGAAGAAGAGCCGGGTGGCGCCGAGGTGGACCTCGATGCGCTCGCAGCCGGGGTGTTCCTTCAGCAGATCAGGAATGATGCCCAGGACTTCGACACCCCGTTCCACGTGCAGCGTCGTGCGGGCGACCGGATCCCCGGGAAAGTAGACCGACAGGTGATACATGAGGCGCCCCCGATCTCAGGGCGGTGAAGCGCCTCCCGCACGCGGCGGTTGCCGTCGAAAATCAACATAAGTCAAAATCTTTGCGAACGCGGCGCCCTAGACCGTCGCCCTGGGTCGCCGCGCCCTCGCCCTGGGCGGCGCGCCGGGCAGCCGCAGCTCGAACACCGTTCCCTGCTCGCCCGTGACGGACAGCGTCAGGTCGCCGCCGTGGCCCTGGGCCAGCTCGCGCGCGATCGCCAGCCCCAGCCCAGTGGAATCCGGCCGCCCAGACCCCGCGAAGGGCTGGAACAGCCGCTCGCGGATGCGCGGCGGGACGCCGGGCCCGTCGTCCGAGATGCGGATCAGGCTGGCGCCGGCCTGGGTCTCGACGGAGACCTCGACGCGGCCGGCGGCGGCGCGCCCTTCCTGGTGCTCGATGGCCTGGCGGGCGTTGCGCAGCAAGTTGACCAGGATGCGGTGCAACTGGTCCGGATCCGCCAGCACCTGATCGGACGTGGCCACCCGGGAAACCAGCTTCACGCCGGCGTCGGCGAGCCGCGCCTCGGCGGCCGCCTCCTTCACCGCCTCGGCCAGGCCCACGGGATGGGCCTCGGGCTCGGCCTCCTGGGTCTTGCCATAGACGAGCACGTCGGCCGCCAGCTTCACGGCGCGATCGAGGGCGCGCTCGAGGCGGGGGAGGGCCTGGCTGACCTTCGGGTCCTTGGACGCCGCCAGGCGCTCGGACGCGAGCTGGGCCGAGGTCAGCATGTTCTTCAGGTCGTGGTTGATCTTGGCCACCGCCTCGCCAAGGGCCGCCAGCCTGGCGCGGGAATTGAGCGCGGCGCGCAGGTCGGCCTGCATCCGGTCGAGCTCGGCCTCGGCGCGGCCGATCTCGTCGCGACGGCCCGAGAGCTGGATCTGGGCGGCGGGGTCGTCCGGGTCGGCGCGGAACCGCTCCATGGCGAAGGTGATCCGCTGCATCGGCCGCACCAGGAACAGGTTCAGCGCCAGGAAGACGATGACCCCGGCAAGGGCCGCGACGCCCGCCACGATGGCCACCAGCCGCCAGAGATAGCTGGCCAGGGCCCGCTTCAGCTCGGTGTCGGTGGCGACGAACTCGATGAAGTCGGCCTCCTTCCGGAAGCGCGGCTCGGCCATGACCCGCACGCGGCCGCCATCGCCCAGCAGGGTTTGGAACGGCGCGAACAGGGCCAGGCCCGCCGCCCGGGGCCGCAGGTCGACCAGGTAGGGCGCCCGCGCGGGCCGGCCGGCCGAGAACACCAGCGAGCGCGCGCCGTCGATAGAAACGGCCACGATCTCGACGCCGGCGCCTTCCAGCAACTGGGTCTTGAGCTGTTCGGACACGACGCGGTCGGGCGCCACCTCGGGCGCGAGGGAGGCGAGCTCCGCGGCGCGCACGCGGTCCAGCAGCCACTGCTGCTCGTAGGCGGCCATGGCCGGGGGGATGGCGAGGGCGCCGCCCAGGGCGGCGAAGACGACGGTGAGCACCAGGAGGCGCGCGGACAGGCCGCCAGGCCAGAAGAGGCGGCGGCGCCGGTTCCGCTCGGGAGCTTCGGTCGGTGCGTCCGCCATCGTCCTCCCGGATTAGTGCAGCGGGGCCCCCGCGGCAACGCAGAGCCTGGACGGCAAGGCTAACCCGCCCCGACCGCCTCCGCCACCGAGGCGAAGCCGTCGGCCCGCAGCCGGGCGGCCAGGTCGCGCTTGATCCGCACCACCAGGCCCGGTCCCTCGTAGGCCAGGGCCGAGTAGAGCTGCACCGCCGAGGCGCCGGCGCGCAGCTTGGCGTAGGCGTCGGCCCCCGAGCCGATCCCCCCTGCCCCGATCAGGATGAAGCGTCCGGCCGCCGCCTGCCGGAACCGGCCCAGCATGGCGGTGGAGAGCGCCGTGAGCGGCGCGCCGGAGAGGCCACCCGCCTCGTCGCGGTGGGCGGATTTCAACGGCGGACGGCCGATGGTGGTGTTCGAGACGATGACCCCCGCCAGCCCGTGGTCGGCCACGGTGTCGGAGATGGCCTCGACCTCGCCGTCCTCCAGGTCGGGCGCGACCTTCAGGAACATCGGCACGGCGACGCCCTGCGGCAGGGAATCAGCCGTGGCGATCAGGCGGCCGAGCAGCTCGTCCAGCGCGGCGCGGGTCTGGAGCGCCCGGAGCCCGGGGGTGTTGGGCGAGGAGATATTGATCGTGAAGTAGGACGCCATGCCCCACAGCCGGCGCAGGCCGTTGGTGTAGTCGGCGAGGCGGTCCTCGGAATCCTTGTTGGCGCCCAGGTTGGCGCCCACCACGCCCCGGCCGCGCTTCGCCAGCCGCGCGGCGAACGCTTCGAGCCCCTCGTTGTTGAAGCCCATGCGGTTGATCACCGCCCGGTCCTCGGACAGGCGGAACAGGCGTGGACGCGGGTTTCCCGCCTGGGGCCGAGGCGTGACCGTGCCGCACTCGACGAAGCCGAAGCCGGCCCGCAGCATGGGCTGGAACACCTCGGCGTTCTTGTCGAAGCCCGGCGCCAGGCCCACCGGATTGGGCAGGGCGAGTCCGGCGAGCTCGGTGGCCAGGATCGGGTCGTCGGCCGGGGCGCGCGGGCCCAGCCCCAACTTCAGGCCCATCAGCGCCAGCGTGTGGGCGTCTTCCGGGTCGAGGCCCCGCAGCGCGCGGGTCGCGAGGCCGTGCAGGTCGCTCATGTCGGCGTCCTCGGCACGCCGTCGGCGTCCAGCGGCGCCTCGTGCACGGCGCGCACGTCGGCCACGGCCAGGGACGCGTAGAGATGCGGGAACAGGTCGCCGCCGCGCGACGGCTCCCACTTCAGCGCCTCGCCGAGGTCGTCGGCCTCGACCTCCAGCACCACGAGGTCCTTCAGCCAGACGAAGTATCGCCGCGCGGTCTCTTCGGCCTGGGCGGCGGTGGAGAAGTGGATGAAGCCATCCTCGTGGTCGATGGGCGAGCCGTCGAAACGGCCGACGGCCTGCGCGGCCGTCCACTCCGCGCGCGGCAGGATCTTGTAGATGCGCAAGGCTAGCGCTCCGGGAAGAACAGGCCGTCGAAGTGGGGCCGGCCGTTGCCGTCGAACAGGAACACCGCGGCCGAGGCCGTCGGGAAGTTGCGTTGCGCCCGGGCGATCAGGCTGGCCGGCGCCGAGCCTTCCATGAGCAGGCGGATCGTCAGCTCCTGGAGGCCGGGGTTGTGGCCGACCACGATCACCGTGGCAAAGCCCTCGCCCGCCGCCTCGGCGACCCGGCGGATGGTGCCGGAGTCCGCGTGATAGAGCTCGTCGTCGAAGCGGGTCTCGGCCTGGGTGAAGACCGTCCCGGCGCTCTCCCACGTGCCGCGGGCGCGCGCCGCCGGCGACACCAGGGCGAGGTCGGGCGTGAACCCCATGTCGGCCAGTTGCGCCGCCATTTCCTCGGACTCGCGAACGCCCCGCGGCGCCAGCCGCCGGTCGAAATCCTCGCCCGTGTCGGAATCGGCTTCGGCCTTGCCGTGCCGCAGGAGGATCAACCGATCCATGCAAGCTCCCTGATACGTATCCTCCATAGCCTAGGCTGGCCCCGCTGCAACCCATTGACACCGGTGGGGCGAGGCGGTCCAACGCGGCCATGACGGCGCAGGCCCCCATCACCGCGGGGATCGAGATCGGCGGCGGGACCTGGCGGTTCCCCGCGAGCCAACCCCTGCGCCTCGATTCGGGCGCCAAGCTCGCGCCGCTCGAGATCGCCTACAAGACCTATGGCCGGCTGAACGCGGAGAAATCCAACGCCGTGCTGGTCTGCCACGCCCTGACCGGCGACCAGCACCTGGCCTCGACCCATCCGGTCACCGGCAAGCCCGGCTGGTGGGACCGTTTCGTCGGCCCTGGCCTGCCGCTGGATCCCGAGCGCTATTTCATCATCTGCACCAATGTGGTCGGCGGCTGCATGGGGACGACGGGTCCGGCCTCCATCGATCCGGCCACCAAGGCGCCCTACGGCCTGAAGTTCCCGGTCATCACCATCGGCGACATGGTCCGCGCCCAGGCCATGCTGATCGAGGCCATGGGCATCGACACCCTGTTCGCGGCGATCGGCGGCTCGATGGGCGGGATGCAGGTGCTGCAGTGGGCGGCCGACTATCCCGAGAAGCTGTTCTCGGCGGTCTGCATCGCGGCCGCCGCCCGCCACTCGGCCCAGAACATCGCCTTCCACGAGGTCGGGCGCCAGGCGATCATGGCCGACCCCAACTGGGTGAACGGCGCCTACCTCACCGCCGGCGTCCGGCCCGAGAAGGGGCTGGCGGTCGCGCGCATGGCCGCGCACATCACCTACCTGTCCGAGGCCGCCCTGCAGCGGAAGTTCGGCCGCGAGCTGCAGCGCGACGGCCTGTCGTGGGGGTTCGACGCCGACTTCCAGGTCGAGAGCTACCTGCGCCACCAGGGGGCCAGCTTCGTCGACCGCTTCGACGCCAACAGCTACCTCTACATCACCCGCGCGCTCGACTACTTCGACCTGGCCGCCAAGCACGGCGGCGTCCTGGCCGAGGCGTTCATGGCCGCGCGGCACGTGAAGTTCTGCGTGCTCAGCTTCTCGTCCGACTGGCTCTATCCGACCCCGGAGAGCCGCGACATCGTCCGCGCCCTGAACGGCGCCGGCTGCCGCGCCAGCTTCGCCGAGATCCAGACCGACAAGGGTCACGACGCCTTCTTCCTGGACGAGCCGCTGCTGGACCAGACGCTGCGCGGCTTCCTGGCGGCGCAATCCCAGGCGCGAGGGCTCGCTTGAGCGCCATACGCGAGGACTTCGCCGAGATCCTGAAGCTCGTGCGGCCCAACGCCCGCGTGCTCGACATCGGCTGCGAGGACGGCGAGCTGCTGGAGCTGCTGACCCGCGAGAAGAACGTGGACGGTCAGGGCCTGGAGATCAGCCCCGAGGGCGTGGCCGCCGGGCTGGCGCGCGGCCTGGCCGTGGTGCAGGGCGACGGCGACCGCGATCTCGACCACTTCCCGACGCGGGCGTTCGACTACGCCATCCTGTCGAAGACCCTGCAGCAGATGCGCGAGCCGCGGCACGTGCTGTCCGAACTGCTGCGCGTCGCCGACCAGGCGGTGGTCTCGGTGCCGAACTTCGGCCACTGGAAGGTCCGCTGGGCCCTGCTCTCGCGTGGCCGCATGCCCGAGACGGGCGCCCTGCCCGAGCCGTGGTACTCGACCCCGAACATCCACCTGTGCACTCTGCGGGACTTCACCGCCCTGTGCGACGAGCTGGAGCTGCGCATCGACGCCTGCGCCGCGCTCTCGGAAGGCCGTCCGGCCCGCGCCATCGACCCGCGCCAGCCCCTCGAGAACTGGCGTGCCGAAACCGCCCTCTTCCTCCTCAGCCGCCGCGCCGAGCCACAGGCCGCCGCGGCCTCCCTGCCGCAACAGAACCTGTTCGGAGAGGTGGAGCTGCCGAAGGCCGACGCGCCTTCGAAGAAGGGGCGGAAGCGCTGAACCCTTTCCCTCCCCTTCATGGGGAGGGAAGGAGCTCACCGCGCCGTCACCACGCGCGTCTCGCCGTAGCGCTGGATCAGGCGGCGGAGCTGGATGGCGATGGGGCCTCGCGCGACCGGGGTCACGACATAGCGTTTATAGGCGCCGCCCGTGTAACTCATCGGGTCGCCGGACAGCAGGCCGATGCGCAGCACTTCGCCGGTGTCCTGGCGCCAGGCGAAGGTCTCGGGCTGGTCGATGTTGAAATTGGCGATGGTCATTCGGACGCCGGTGCGCGGCGCGCGGCGACCCCAGGTGGCCAGGGCGGTGGAGAGGCTGCTGGCCACCACGGCCTTCATCTCCAGCTTGATCGGGGTGTCCGGATCGAACTTCGGCTCGCACGCGGCCGGCAGGTCGACCTGCAGCCGCTGGGTCTGCGCCGCATAGACCCGGCGACGCTCGCGCTCATAGGCCGGTTCGCCGCGCAGGAGTTCGATGTTGTAGCCCGAGCGCTGGGTCACCACCGGACCCGCCGATCGCGCCACCACCACGTAGCTGTCGGCCCAGCGCCGCACCCGCGGAACCGCGCGCATGTCTTCGCTCCAGAGGTAGGCCGTGCGCCCGTCGATCCGCAGGTCGACCGTCACCGTCTGGCCGAGCCGCACGTAGGGATCGCCCCACCAGGTGCGGCTGAAGCAGACATGGCGTTTGAGGGCGTCGATGGCGTGGGCCGGCGTGAGGTCGGCGGCGAGCGCCGGCGCGGCGGCGAGGACGGAAAAGGCGGCGGCGAGGAGCCCGGCCCGCATCGGAGGCTCCTTCAGGCGCGGATCAGCCCGCGATGGCGGCGGCGTCCTGCTCGCCCGTGCGGATACGCAAGGCCCGCTCCAGGTCGAGCACGAAGATCTTGCCGTCGCCGATCTTGTTGGTGTTGGCCGCCTGCTGGATCGCCTCGATCACCGGCTCGACGATGTCTGACGGCACCGCGATCTCCAGCTTCACCTTGGGCAGCAGCTTCACCTCGTATTCGGCGCCGCGGTAAACCTCGGTCTTGCCCCGCTGGCGGCCGTAGCCCCGGACCTCCGTGACGGTGAGGCCTGAGGCGCCGGCCTCGGTGACCGCATCCAGCACCGCATCCAGGCGGCTGGGCTTGATGACCGCGATGATCAGTTTCATGCCGCGCCGGGAGCCTCCGCTGGAACTCGAATCCTGGTCACACCTAAGACCTTCGCCGCGGCGGCGCCAAGCCGTCTCGCAGGGCCGGAGCCCCAGGCGCCCGCGAAACCGGCGCCGCGCCCGGCGTCGGGGCCAGGACCGGCCGCGCCGCGCGGATCCGCGACCGCTGGCTCTGGGGCTTGACCGCGAAGGTCTGCTTGACCGCCTCCATCAGGAGCAGGCCGGCGAAGCCCGGCCAGAGGCGGGAGCCGGCCTGTTCGAAGCCCTCGGCCCAGCGCGCCATCCAGCTGACCGGCGGGACATAGAGGGCCCGCGTCCAGCCGGAGGGCTCCAGGTCGGCCTCGCGCAGCAGTTCGGCGAGCTGGCTGCGAGTGTAGGGCCGGCCGTGGCCGAAGGGCGTCTTCTCGGTGTTGGCCCAGAGGCCGTTGCGCGAGGCCACCGCGACCACCACGCGTCCGGACGGCGCCAGCACGCGCCAGACCTCGCGCAGCAGGCCCACCGGATCGGCGCTCTCCTCCAGCCCATGCGCCACCAGGATGCGGTCGAACAGGGCGTTAGGGAACGGCAGGCTGTCCTCGGGCGTCAGGGTGGCCAGGTTGCGGCCGTCGGCGGGCCAGATCTCCACGCCCTGCTGCGCCGGCATGGACGCCACGACCCGGCGCGCCCGGTTCCGCAGGTCGCCCGCGAACGGGGTGCCGTAGCCGTGGACCAGCACGTCCAGCCCCGCCACATCGCCCCAGGCCTCGGCGATCTTGCGCTGGGCCATGGCGCGCGCGGCCCGCCCCAGGTCGGAGGCGTAGAACTGGCGGAGTTCCAGGACGTCGCGGCGCATGGGTGCTTGGCTAAGCTCGACGGAGGCGGGCCGCCAGCCTAAATCATCCGCACGCCGTTGGGAGTTGCGCCATGCCGCTGACCGTCCACCAGTTTCCCTGCCTCTCGGACAACTACGGCTTCCTGGTGCGCGACGAGGCGACCGGCAAGACCGCCTGCATCGACACGCCGGACACGGCGGCGATCCTGCGTGAGCTGGAGGACCTGGGCTGGGACCTGGACATGATCCTCAACACCCACTGGCACCCCGACCACGCCGGCGGCAACGCCGACATCAAGGCGGTCACCGGATGCCAGATCGTCGGGCCGGCCGAAGTGACCCGCATCGCGCCCCTGGACCGCGAGGTGAGCGGCGGCGACATGGTGGAACTGGGCGAGACGACGTTCCAGGTGATCGAGAGCGGCGGCCACACGCTGGGCCACATCGCCTATTTCGACGCCGGGAACCGGATCGCCTTCGTGGGCGACACCCTGTTCGCCCTGGGCTGTGGCCGGCTGTTCGAGGGCACGCCCGACCAGATGTGGGACAGCCTGCAGCGCCTGGCCGCCCTGCCCGACGACACCACGGTCTATTGCGCTCACGAGTACACGGCCTCGAACGCCCGCTTCGCCCTGTCGGTCGACGACAGCGCCGCGCTCAAGGCGCGGGCCGAACAGATCTTCGCCGCGCGCGAGAGGGGCGAGTGGACGGTGCCCACCACCATCGGCCTGGAGAAGGCCACCAACCCCTTCCTGCGCGCGCCGCTGCTGGCCGCCCGGGTGGGCGCCGCGGGCCAGCCGGACGCGCAGGCGTTCGGCGCGGTGCGCGAGGCCAAGGACAACTTCCGGGGCTGAGCCGCGCCGGCCGGCTACTTGCCGCGCGCCACCTTGATGATGCGATCGGACGAGGGGCGCCCGGCCAGCCCCTGGGCCGGCGCGACAGTGATGTTCAGCACACCACCCTTCAGCGTCGCCTGGGCCTTGCGGCCCTCCTGGATCTGCACGCGGTTGAAGCGGCTCAGCAGGGCGCGGCCATCCTTGCGTTGCGACAGGCGCACGATCGCCACGCTGGCGACCACGGCGGCGTCGGCGATCAGGGCGGAGGAGGCGGGCGTCGCCTCGGCGTCGAACAGCATGGGCCGGCGGGCCGCGCGGCTGGCACGCGACGAGGCCTGGGCCAGGCGGGCGAAGACGGCCTCGGGGCTCATCGCCGGCAGCCGTAGGGGCTGACCGCCGCCGGCCAGCGAGACGGCCTCGCCGCTGGGCCGCGCGTCGGTGAACAGGGTGAAGCCGCCCAAGCGGGTGATCCGCAGGACGGGCTCGCCCAGGTCGTTCTTGTAGATGATGTCGCCGCGCGGGGCGGGATTGGGCGCGAGAGCCCAGACCTCGGGACTGTCCTCGAACTTCATCATCGGGACCGGCTGGGTGCGATCCAGGATGAAGACGCGGCCTTCCTCGGAGACGTAGCGCGCTATGGGCGGCCCCGCCGTCTCGGCGCTGCGGTTCTTGAAGAGGCCTTCGCGCAGGCGCTCGACCGGGCCGGCGTGCGACGGCGCGGCGAAGCCAAGCGTCGCGACGCACAGCAGCGCCGCGCAAATTGCCCCCCTCGACGCCATCCGCTCGCCTGTCATGTCAAGCTAGCAGATGCCTCGGGATCGGGGCGCTTTTTGGACGCGAGCAAGGTGTCACCGTGATCGGTCGCACCCTGCCATCGCTCCGGCACGTCCAGGCCACCGGTCGTCACACGGCCTTCCCACGCCGCGGCGCTAGCCGACCATGTACTGGCCGCCGTTGAGGGCCAGGGTGGTTCCGGTGACATAGCCGGCGCGCTCGCCGGCCAGGAACGCAACCATGTCGGCGATCTCCTCGCCCTTGCCCAGGCGGCCGACGGGAATCTGGGCGATGATGCCTTCCAGCACCTTTTCCGGAACCGCCTGCACCATCTCGGTGTCGATGTAGCCCGGCGCGATGCAATTCACCGTCACGCCCTTGCGGGCGTTCTCGAGGGCCAGCGCCTTGGTGAAGCCGATCATGCCGGCCTTGGCGGCCGAATAGTTGGTCTGGCCCATCTGGCCCTTCTGGCCGTTGATCGAACTGATGTTCACGATGCGGCCCCAGCCGCGGTCGCGCATGCCCTCGATCACCTGGCGGGTCATGTTGAACAGGCTGTCCATGTTCACGCGGATGACCTCGCTCCACTGCTCGGAGGTCATCTTGTGGAACACGCCGTCGCGGGTGATGCCGGCGTTGTTGACCAGCACGTCGATGGGCCCCAACTCCTTCTCCACCGCCTGGGCGGCGTGCTGGCAGTCGGCGAAGTTCCCGACGTTCCCCTTGACGACGAAGATGCCCAGTTCCTTGGCGCAGGCGGCCGCGGCCTCGTCGTTGCCCGAGTAACCGGCGGCAACCTTCATCCCGTCGGCCTTCAGCCGTTCGACGATCGCCCGACCGATGCCACGGGTTCCACCCGTGACCAGCGCAACCCTGGCCATTCCGTCCGTCTCCCTAAGTCGCCGTCACCACGTTGATCGCAGCGTTCGGTGTCAGATCTTTTCCACGCACATTGCGACACCCATGCCGCCGCCGACGCAAAGCGTGGCCAGGCCCTTGGTTGCGTCGGTGCGGTTCATCTCGTGCAGCAGGGTGGTGAGGATCCGGGCGCCCGAGGCGCCGATCGGATGGCCGATGGCGATGGCCCCGCCGTTGACGTTCACCTTGGCCGGGTCGAGGCCCAGTTCGCGCACCACGCACAGCGACTGGGCGGCGAAGGCTTCGTTCGATTCCACCAGGTCCAGGTCGCTGACCTTCCAGCCCGCCTTGTCCAGCGCCTTGCGGCTGGCGGGGATCGGGCCGGTGCCCATGATCTCGGGCTCGACGCCGGCATGCGCCCAGGAGGCGATGCGGGCCAGCGGCTTGAGGCCGCGCTTCTTGGCCTCTTCGGCGCTCATCAGGACCAGGGCGGCGGCGCCGTCGTTCAGGCCGGAGGCGTTGGCCGCGGTGACCGAGCCTTCCTTGTTGAACGCCGGGCGCAGGCTGGCCATCGCCTCGAGGGTCGCGCCGTGGCGGATGTATTCGTCCTGGTCGACCACGGTGTCGCCCTTGCGGCCCTTGATGGTCACGGGGACGATCTCATCCTTGAACTTGCCGCCCTTCTGCGCGGCTTCGGCGCGGTTCTGCGAGCCCACCGCGAACTTGTCCTGGTCTTCGCGGGTGATCTGCCAGCGCGCGGCGATGTTCTCGGCCGTCTGGCCCATGTGGTAGCCGTGGAAGGCGTCCCAGAGGCCGTCCTTGATCATGGTGTCGACCAGGGCCAGGTCGCCCATCTTCTGGCCGCCGCGCAGGTTCTGCGCGTGAGGCGACTGGCTCATGCTCTCCTGGCCGCCGGCGATCACGATCTTGGCCGAACCCTCGGCGATCTGCTGGGCGGCGAGCGCCACGGCGCGCAGGCCGGACCCGCAGAGCTGATTCAGGCTCCAGGCCGGGCTGGCCACCGGAATGCCCGCGTTCACCGCCGCCTGGCGGGCCGGACCCTGGCCGGCGCCGGCCTGCAGCACCTGGCCCATGATCACCTCTTCCACGTCGTCCGCGGCGATGCCGGCGCGCTCGACCGCGGCCTGGATCGCGACCTTGCCCAATTCGTGGGCGGGCAGGCTGGAAAGCGCGCCGTTGAAGGAGCCGACCGGCGTGCGGGCGGCGGAAACGATGACGATGTCGCTCATGACGGATCCTGAGGTTTTCGGGACGGCCCAGCTCTTCTATCGGCTCCGCGCCAAGGGAGGGCAAGGCTGCAAGTGCAAATGGTTCATGCCATTTGCTTATGCGCTCGCATCCGCGATACTGCGGTGCAGAATAGCCGGTGAGTCATCGCCAGGCTGCGTGAAGGATTAGGGATGGCCGACACCCAAGGGACCGGCGCCGAGACCCAGGGCAGCTCCCCTGGCGGCGAGCGCGTCGTCATCAAGAAGTACGCGAACCGACGCCTCTACAACACCGCGTCCTCCAGCTACGTGACGCTGGAACACCTCAGCGAGATGGTGAAGCAGGGCGTGGACTTCGTGGTCTACGACGCCAAGACCAACGAGGACATCACCCGCACGGTCCTCACCCAGATCATCTTCGAGGAGGAGAGCCAGGGGCAGAGCCTGCTGCCGATCCAGTTCCTGCGGCAGCTGATCAGCTTCTACGGCAACTCGATGCAGGCCTTCCTGCCCAGCTACCTCGAGTTGAGCCTCGCCAGCTTCACCCAGCAGCAGGAGCGGCTGCGCAGCCAGCTCTCCAGCTTCGGCCAGGCGGGCGGCATCGCGGCCTACGAGGAACAGATCCGCCAGAACCTGCAGCTCTTCGACCGCGCGATGAAGATGTTCTCGCCGTTCGCCTACGCCCCCACCGCCCAGCGGGCCGAGGAGCCCGCCCCCGCGCCTGCGACAAAAGGGGACGCCCAGTCGGATGAGGCGTTAACCCTCTTGCGGAAGCAGATGGCGGAGATGCAAGCTCAGTTGGACAAGCTCGCGAAAGGCTAGGTGTGGCCTGCGTATTGCAGGTTGTGCGACACAATGTCCCGGATTGACCAGATCAGGCGTACGGTCTCGGCGCGGAAGGCGCTCAGGGCCCATGCTGACCGAGCCGAGGAGGCCCGGGCCTCCGGCGCGGCCAACGTGCCGGTCCCGATCGCGCCGGTCGAACCGCCCCGAAGCTTCCGCGACGAGCGCCCCCGGGGCTTCAGCGAATTCGCCGCCCAGGTGATCGGACAGCATGGCGAACGCCGCGGCCTGCGCGCGGGAGCCACGCTGATGGACCGGGCCCGCGACGCCTACAACCGGACCGAATGGTCCGGCAGCTACGACCGCCGCGCCCGCGCCGGCCGCACGACCCGCGAAGACATCTAGTCGTCGCCGCGCAGCCGCGCGATCTCGGCTTCCAGCACCGCCACCCGCCGTTCCAGCAAAGCGATCCGCTTGTCGGCGGGCGACTCCGCGCCCGGCGCCGGCGTCGAGATGCCGGCCCGGCTGGCGACCTCGGCGGCCGGAACCCCCAGCAGCTCGGCAAAGGCCGCAACCTGCCCGGCGGAAACTTCCCTCTGGTCCTTGAACACGAGCGCCAGCTCGTCCTCGGAGAGCCCCGCCACGGCGGCCATCACGGCCCGCGACAGGCCTCGCGCCTCGAGTTTTCCATCGAACCAGGCGGCGTCGAAGAAGAGGGCCATCGCGGGACCATCCTGGCGCGGGACTTGCTTAACCCTGTTCGTAACCCGCGATTACGGACCGGCAAATGCTGCTCTTCCTCTCCCGCTTCGTCGACGTCGCCGTCGTCACGCTGATCCTGAGCTGCTTCACCTGAGCAGGTGACCCTGGCCGGAAACCGCCAGCAACCGGCGGCGCGAACGGCGAGATTGCGGCTCGGAAGAAGGAGCCGCCCATGACCACCATCATCAAGACCGTCGACATCGACGCGCCCGCCGACGCCGTCTGGGACGCCGTCGCCGACTTCGGCGCGGTGCACACCCGCTTCGCCCCAGGCTTCGTCACCAACGTCGAACTGATCCCCGGCGCGCGCATGGTCACCTTCGGCAACGGCATGGTCGCCAAGGAACTGTTCCTGGGCTGCGACCACGACGCCCGCCGGCTGGCGTATTCCGTGCGGACCGAGCGCTTCACTCACCATTCCGCCAGCTTCGTGGTCTCGGAACTGGGCGCGGGCAGGAGCCGCCTCACCTGGACCGCCGACGTGCTGCCGGACGAGGTGGCGGCGACCGTGGCCGGAATGATGGAGGCGGGCATCGCCGTGGCGAAGGAGACCCTGGGGCGTGTCGCCGCCTAGACCTCGTCGACGCCCTGGGGATTTCGCGCCCGCGACTGCAGCCACATCACGCCGAACAGGTCGCTGAGCGAGGCCATCAGGCGGCCGAAATTTGTGTACTTCGACTGGCCGGTCTGGCGGTGGCGGTGGTTCACGGGCCGGAACTCCACCCGGTAGCCCTCGCGCAGCATCAGCGCCGGCAGGTAGCGGTGGATGTGGTCGAAGTAGGGGAGCCGCAGGAAGGCGTCTCGGCGCATCGCCTTCAGCCCGCAGCCGGTGTCGTTGGCGGTGTCCCTGAGCAGGCGCTTGCGCACGCCATTGCCGATCCTCGAGGCGAATTTCTTGGCCTGGCTGTCCTGGCGCTTCACGCGCTCGCCGCCCACCAGGGCGAGGTCGGGACCGCCGGCGGCCAGGGCGTCCACCAGTTGGGGCCCGTCGGCCGGGTCGTTCTGGCCATCGCCGTCCAGGGTGACCACGATCGGCGCGCGGGCGGCGAGGATGCCGGTCCGCAGCGAGCGGCTCTGGCCCGAGTTCTTCCGATGCGCCAGCACGCGGAGCTGCGGGATCTCGCCCGAAAGCGCCTTCAGCGCCGCCCGGGTGCCGTCCCGGCTGGCGTCGTCGACGAAGATCAGCTCGAAGGACCGGCCCGCGAACGCCGCGGCGATCTCGCGCGCGAGGGCCGGCGCCGCGCCCTCCTCGTCGTAGACGGGAACCACGACGGAGATGTCGGGGGAAGTGTCGGGCGCCGGAGCCATCGCCCCGCTCATAGCGGAAAACGTGGCAGGAGAAAGGATCGTGGTATCAGGGCGCCATGACGCTGGATGCGGTCCTGACGAAATGGAGCGGCGGTTGGCGGGGGCCGGCGCTCGCGGCCTTCATCGCCTTCCTGGCCGGACTGCCGGGACTGGTGGCCATGCCGCCGCTCGACCGGGACGAGGCGCGCTTCGCCCAGGCCACCGCCCAGATGCTGGAAAGCAACGACTATGTCGTGATCCGCTTCCAGGACGCGCCACGGTTCAAGAAGCCCGTGGGGATCCACTGGCTGCAGGCCGCCGCGGTCACTCTGACATCGAGCCCCGAGGCGCGGCAGATCTGGGCCTATCGCCTGCCCTCCCTGCTGGGCGCCATGCTGGCGGCGGCGGCCTGCGCCTGGGGCGCCGCGGCGGTATTCGACCGGCGCACCGCGCTGATGGCCGGCGCGCTGCTGGGCGCGAGCCTGTTGGTCTCGACCGAGGCTTTCATAGCCAAGACCGATTCGGCCCTGACCGGGACCACTACCCTGGCGCTCGCCGCGCTGGCCCGGCTCTATGCGGCGCGCAACGGCGGTCCGCCGGCCGGCCGGCGCGTGGCCTGGATCTTCTGGGGCGCGCTGGCGGCCTCCGCCCTCATCAAGGGGCCGGTCGGACCGATGGTCGCCCTCTTCGCCATGATCGTGCTGGTGCTCTGGGACCGTCGCGCCGGCTGGCTCGCGGACCTCAAGTGGTGGTGTGGCCTGATCATCGTGCTGGCGGTCGTCGGGCCGTGGGCGGGCGCGGTCACGGTGGCCACCGACGGCGGCTTCTGGTCCGAGGCGGTGGGATCCGACCTCGCGCCGAAGCTGGCCGGCGGCCAGGAGACCCATGGCGCGCCGCCCGGCTACCACCTGCTGCTGACGCCGCTGTTGTCGTTCCCGATGACCCTGCTGCTGCCGGCGGCCGCGGTGGCCGCGTGGCGGCATCGCGCCGAGGCGGGCGTTCGGTTCGCCATCGCGTGGCTGATCCCGACCTGGATCCTCTTCGAGGCGCTGCCCACCAAGCTGCCGCACTACCTGATGCCGGCCTACGGCGCGCTGGCCTGGCTCGCGGCGCGCGCCCTGGCCGAGCCGATCGGCGCGGCCGCGCGCTGGCTGGGGGCGGGCCTGGCGACAGTGATGGGCCTCGTGCTGGCGGCGGCGGTCTTCTACCTCCTCTCGCTGTACGGGACGCCCGGCGACGCCTGGGCGGCGACACTGGCGGGCGGCCTGTTCGCGGCCGCCGGCCTGGTCGGCGGCTACCTGATGGTGCGCCAGGCGCCCCAGGCGGCCACCCTGGCGGCGCTGGGTCTGGCCGTGCTGGCTCACGGCGCGCTGGCCGCGGCCTTCGCGCCGCGCCTCGAACCGCTCTGGCTGTCGGCGCGGCTCGAGCGGGCGCTGGAGCAGACCCGCCTGCTGCCGCGGCAAGGCGTCGCCGAGGCGCCGGTGGCGGTGGCCGGATACGCCGAGCCCAGCCTGGTCTTCGCCCTGGGCACCGCCACCGAATTGGACGGGCCGGCCGAGGCGGCCCAGGCGATCGTCGAGGGCCGGCCGGCGATCGTCGAGCAGAAGGAGGAAGCCGCGTTCCAGCAGGCGCTCGACTCCCGTGGGGGAACGGCCGTCCTTGTCGCCCGTATCAGCGGCATCAACTACTCCAAGGGTGATCCGATGACCTTGCGGGTCTATGTGGCGCCCGAGGTGCTGAACGAGGTGAGACGATGAGCCGGCGTATCGAGATCGTGGAGGTGGGTCCGCGCGACGGACTGCAGAACGAGAAGACGCTGTTCGAGGTCGGCCAGAAGCTCGAGATGATCCAGCGCCTCGAGGCGGCCGGGGCCAGGCGCATGGAAGTGGTCTCGTTCGTCAATCCCAAGCGCGTGCCGCAGATGGCCGGCGCCGAGGAGATCATGGCCGCGCTGCCGCACAAGGAAGGCCGCTCGCGCATCGGGCTGGTGCTGAACATGCGCGGCTGGGAGCGCTGCCTGGACGCCGGCTGCGACGAGGCCAACGTCGTGGTCTGCGCCTCCGACGGCTTCGGCATCCGCAACCAGGGCGCCTCGGTGGACGAGCAGATCACCACCATGGCCGGCATCGCGGGCGCGCGTCGCCCGGAGGACCCGCCGATCTCGGTGACGGTCTCGGTGGCCTTCGGTTGTCCGTTCGAGGGCGAGGTGCCCGAGGAGCGAGTGGTCCAGATCGTCCAGGCCGCGGCCAAGGCCGGCGTCGCCGAGATCGCGCTGGCCGACACCATCGGCGTGGCCGACCCCTGGATGGTCCGCCGCCGCATCGAGCTGGCCAAGAAAGCCGCCGGCGACATCCCGCTGCGCCTGCATTTCCACGACACCCGCAACACGGGCCTCGCCAATGCCTTCGCCGGCGTCGAGGCCGGGGTCGACATCCTGGACGCCTCGGTGGGCGGGCTGGGCGGCTGCCCGTTCGCGCCGAACGCCACCGGCAACATCGGCACCGAGGACCTGGTCTACATGCTTGAGCGGGCGGGCTTCGAGACTGGCTACGACCTGGACCAGCTCATCGAGATCGGCCAGTGGGCCTCGGACCTGCTGGGCAAGAAGGTGGCCTCCTCGGTCGGCAAGGCCGGCGGCTTCCCGGCGGCTCCGCCGATCCCGGTGGCCGTGCCCTAGCCCGCCCGGCCCGTCAGCTTCCAAAGCAGCGGGCGGACCACGGCGGCCGTGAGGACCAGGGGCGAGAGCGCCCAGGCCAGGGCGGTCTGGACGGGGCCTTCGGCGCGCTTGCGGAAGTAGCGGGCCAGGCCGACGCCCTTGTGGAACTCGACCTTCAGCGGGCTGGTCTGGCTGGTGCCGCCGATGTGGACGACCTCGGCCCTGGGATGGAACAGCACCTCACCGCCGGCCTGGCGCACGCGCCAGCAGAGGTCGACGTCCTCGACGTGGAGGAAGTAGCCCTCGTCGAAGCCGCCCACGGCGTCGAAATCCTCGCGCCGCATGCAGAAGCACGCCCCCGAGATGGTGGGGGTCGGCACGGCCTGGGCCGGCAGGGCGTCGCCCTCCCAATGCACCTCGTAGCGGTTGAGCGCCGGCGCCGCCTTGGACAGGCCGCTCATGGACAGCAGCGCGCTCACCGGCGTGATCTCGCCGCGCCGGGCTCCGCGCTGTTCGGTGCGATCGGCGTTGAGCACGCGGCCGCCGACGAGGCAGGGCGAGGCCCGGCCCTCGATCTCGCGCGCCAGCGCCGCCACGCAGCCCGGTTGCAGGAAGGCGTCGGGGTTCAGGAAAACCAGCACATCGCCCTTGGCGGTGAGCGCGCCGAGGTTGGCGCCGCGCGCGAAGCCGACGTTGCCGTGACCGGTCTTGAGCACCACCCGATCGTCGCGGGCCGCCAGCGCGCGCAGGCGCTCGGCCTCGGCCGGCTTCGAGCCGTTGTCCACGACGACCAGCTCGTCCACCAGCGGATCGGCCAGCACGCAGTCAAGGCTCTGCGCGAGAGCCTCGCCGGTCATGTAGACCACCATCACCACGGACACGCTGCGCCGCGGACGGATCACATCCGTCGCGGCCACAGGTTCTGAGCTGAGGATCGGCGCGGCGATGCTGTTCATCCAGCCTCCAACCCGCCGGCCCCCTGGCCGGCATCGTCCCCCGCCCGGGCAAGATCGGGCGGAGTCGCCTCGGAGGCAAGCGTGTTCACGGCTTCCGCGAGCGTCAGGATCTGCTGGCCGTCGGATCCGAGGCGCCGCAGGGCCACCTTGCCCTCCTCGGCCTCACGGCGACCGACGACGGCGATCACCGGCGCCTTGGCCAGGCTGTGCTCGCGGATCTTGTAGTTGATCTTCTCGTTGCGCAGGTCGGTCTCCACGCGCAGGCCGGCCGCGCGGAGCTGCGCCGCGGCCTTCAGGGCAAAGTCGTCGGCGTCGGACGTGATCGTGGCCACCACCACCTGGGTGGGCGCGAGCCACAGCGGGAAGGCCCCGGCGTAGTTCTCGATCATCACCCCGATGAAGCGCTCCATCGAACCGCAGATGGCCCGGTGCAGCATGACCGGCCGCTGCTTGGAGCCGTCCTCGGCCACATATTCGGCGTCGAGGCGCTCGGGCAGGACGTAGTCCAGCTGCAGCGTGCCGCATTGCCAGGTGCGGCCGATGGCGTCCTTCAGGTGGAACTCCAGCTTGGGGCCATAGAAGGCGCCCTCGTTGGGCAGCATCTCGACGGTGGGAATGCCGGCGGCCAGGGCGGCGCGCTCCAGCTTCTTCTCGGCGATGTCCCAATTCTCGTCCGTGCCGAACCGCTCGTCGGGCCGCAGCGCCAGCTTCACTGCATGCAGCTCCAGGCCGCAGTCGCGGTAGACGCTCTCCAGCAGCCGGATGAACTTCGTCGACTCTTCCTCGATCTGGTCCTCACGGCAGAAGATGTGCGCGTCGTCCTGGGTGAACGCCCGCACCCGGAAGATGCCGTGCAGGGCGCCCGACGGCTCGTAGCGGTGGCAGGCGCCGAACTCGGCCATGCGCAGCGGCAGGTCGCGGTAGCTCTTTTGGCCGTGGTTGAAGATCTGCACGTGGCCGGGGCAGTTCATCGGCTTGACGGCCAGGCTCTCGCCCTCCTCCGTCTCGCAGGTGAACATGTTCTTCCCGAACTTCTGCCAGTGGCCCGACCGCTCCCACAGTTCGCGGTCCATGATCTGGGGCGCCTTGACCTCGAGGTAGCCGTCGGCGTCCAGCCGGCGGCGCATGTAGGCCTCGACCGAACGGTAGAGCTGCCAGCCCTTGGGGTGCCAGAAGATCATGCCCTTGGCCTCTTCCTGCATGTGGAAGAGGTCCATGGCCTTGCCGATCTTGCGGTGGTCGCGCTTCTCGGCCTCCTCGAGGCGATGCAGGTGGTCCTCGAGGTCCTTCTCGCTGGCCCAGGCCGTGCCGTAGATGCGCTGGAGCATCGGGTTGCGGTGGTCGCCGCGCCAGTAGGCGCCCGCCAGCTTCGTCAGCTTGAAGGCCTTGCCGGCCGCCTTCGTCGACGGCAGGTGCGGCCCGCGGCAGAGGTCTTTCCACTGGCCCTGGCGATAGACGCTGACCTGCTCCCCGGCGGGGATCCCGCCGATGATCTCGGCCTTGTAGTCCTCGCCGATGGACTTGAAGTGGGCGATGGCCTCGTCGCGGTCCCAGACCTCGCGCACGATCGGCTCGTCGCGGTCGACGATCTGCTTCATGCGCTCTTCGATCTTGGCGAGATCGTCCAGGCTGAACGGCTCGTCGCGGGCGAAGTCGTAGTAGAAGCCGTCCTCGATGGCCGGGCCGATGGTGACCTGCGTGCCGGGGAACAGCTCCTGCACGGCCTCGGCCATGATGTGGCTGACGTCGTGGCGGATCGTCTCCAGGGCGTCGGGGGCCGTGCGGTCGAGAATCTCGAACTTGCCGCCCTTCTCGAGCGGACGGTCGACGTCCAGCAGCTCGCCGTCCAGACGGACCAGGACCGCGCGCTTGGCCAGCGAGGGGGCGATCGAGGCCGCCACCTGCTTGCCCGTCGTTCCGGCCTCGAATTCGCGTTTCGAGCCGTCGGGGAAAATCAGATCGATCATGTTTCACACTTCCAGTCGCGCGCCTTGCCCCCGTTATCCTTTGGGGGCTGCTGGCGCGGAGGCGGCGGCGGGTCCCAGCCCGCGCCACCCCAGGGATGACATCGACACAGCCGGCGCACGGTGAGAATCCCACCGCGCACGGGGCCGTGTCCGATCAGGGCTTCAGCGGCGTACTCCGAACAGGTCGGAGCAAACCGGCACTGCCGCCCGATCAGCGGCGAAAGCGTCAGCTTGTAGGCGCGAAGGAGCCCACGGACGCATCTCTCGTAGAAGCTCATGCCGGCTGCGGTTTGCGATTGCAGGCCCCGTGCGTACGCCGGGACCCCGAGAGGTTCAAGCCGCGCCGGCGGGAGTAGTTCGCGCGCGCGGGGTCGTCACCGGCCGCGTGACCGGGGCGAAGGGTGCGGCGATGTCCGTCGGACGAAACATGGCGAACCGATTGGCGAACCAGAGTGCAAACGAGGCGCGGCCAGTATCACGGATGGGCGGGGGAAGGAACCTCGCACCCGTCCTTTCGCAGCCCGAGGGCGGTCAGCAGGGGCCGTCAGCCGCTGGGAAGTTCGCGGATCTCCACGGTCCCTCCGGCCTCGAACACCGGGTTGCCCGGTAGGAGGGCGCGGGCTTCGTCGAGGGTGTCGGCGGTGACGCGGATGAAGCCGGTGATGTGGCTGAGCGGGTCGGGGGCGACCCCCGACTTCTTGATGCAGTGGCCCTGGCCGATCTTGCTGCCGCCCTGGAAGACGCCGTCTTCGCGCAGACGGGAGAGATAGGGCTCCCAGTCCAGTCCGCCGTCGCCCGAGGCGTCGTCGTGATGGAGGAAGATGAAGTCCGGCATCAGGCTCTCCGCTCGACCGCATTGCGCACCGCCTCGGCCGCCGCCTCGAAGGCCAGCAGCGTCGACGTGTGACGGGCGGGATAATCCTTCACCGGAGCCAGCAAGGCCAGATCGCCGAACCGCCCCTCCGGCGCCGGTCCGCCCGCCTTCAGCATGGAACGGAACGCGTCACGGGTGGCTTCGAGTTCCGAGAGCGTGACGCCGATGACGTGGGCGCCCAGCACCGAGGCGGCCGCCTGGCCCAGGGCGCAGGCCTTCACGTCCTGCGCGAAGTCGGCGACGCGGTCGTCCTCGACCTTCACGTCGATCACCACGCGGGAGCCGCAGAGCTTCGAGACCTTCTCCGACGTGGCGTCGGGCTCGGGCAGGCGCCCGGCGCGCGGCATCTCGGCCGCGAGGCGCAGGAGCTTGGCCGAGTAGAGATCGTCGATCATGCGCCTTAGGTCGTCATCGGCGGGGGTGTTGTCAAACGCACAGCGCGCCGCAGGCGCAATCATCTGGAACCACGATCGACTGGCGCTAACGCGCCTCAGGGGCGGACCCGCAGGGTTTCCATGCCGCGGAAGAACGGGAGGGTGCGCCAGGCGGGCGCAGCGTCGGGGTCGGCGAGCTTGAGGTCGGGGAAGCGTTCGAAGAGGCGGAGCAGGGCGACCTGGGCCTCCAGCCGGGCGAGGGGCGCGCCGATGCAGATGTGGGCGCCGCCGCCGAAAGCCACGTGCGGCTTGTGCTTGCGGGTGACGTCGAAGCGGTGCGGGTCGTCGTAGACCTCGGGGTCGCGGTTGGCGGCGCGCAGCGAGACGGTCATCGCCTGGCCGGCGTGCAGCGGGCAGCCGCCCACCTCCATGTCGCCCGAGGCGATGCGGGCGGTGATGTCGACCGGCGGCTCGTAGCGCAGCACCTCCTCGACCACGGAATTGATGAGGCTGGGGTCGGCCTTGAGCTTCGCCAGCTCGCCCGGATGGAGCAGCAGCAGGCGCACCGCGTTGCCGATCAGGTCGGTCGTCGTGAGGTTGCCGCCGACCAGCAGGGCGGTGAGGTTGATCCGCAACTCGTCGTCGGAGAGTTCCGCGCCGGCGGCCTGGAGCTGGACCATGTCGCTGATCAGATCGTCGCCGGGGCTGGCGCGGCGGTCGGCGATGGCCTCGGTGAAATAGGCCTTCAGCGCCGTGTCGGCGGCGACCATGGCTGCGGTCTGCTCGGGCGTACGGAGCGGGTTGAGGCCCTGGATGATGCCCTCGGACCACTCGCGGAACTCGCGCAGCCGGCTGTGGTCGACGCCCAGGATCGAGGCGATCACGTCGATGGGGATCGGCACGCAGAAGCGGTCCATCAGGTCGAACTCGGCCTCGCCAGCGACGGCGTCGAGGGTCTCGCCGATGATGCGCTCGACCTCGGGCTTGAACTTGGCGACGCGGGCGTAGAGCGCCTGGGCCAGGGGCTGGCGCACGCGGGCGTGGTCGGGGTCGTCCAGCATGAGGATGCTGGTCTGGCTGGTGCGCGGGCGCGTGGGGTCGTAGTCGTCGAGCAGGCGGCGCGAGAGGTGGGCGCCCTCCTCCGCATGGAGCGGATCGCGCCAGAGCTCGCGGTTGTTCACCACCGACCGGACGTCGGCGTAGCGGCTGAGCACCAGGCTGCCCGAGGTGGCGTCGCGGTGCGCGGGGCAACGGCCGCGCAGGTCGTCCAGGAGCGCGTGGGGGTCGACGCGGAAGGCCTCGTTGAGCGGGGTCAGCTCGAACAGCGACGGGATGGGACGCTCGGTCATGGCCGTTTCCTCCGCGCCCTTCTGAAAATGACGCTGGCGTCACCTTCTCCTTGATGGGCGAGGCTTTCAAGCCCGAGGCGCGTCAGCGCGGATCAATTCGAACCACGAAAAGCACGAAAAACACGAAAGGCGCGGCGGCCACTTTCGTGTTTTTCGTGTCTTTCGTGGTTCCAGATGACAGCGCCTGCGGCGCGCTAGGCCTTCACCATTTCTCTGAGGGCCGCCGTAAGGGCGTCGACGTGGGCGGCGGTGTTCACGAAGGAGGGGGTGACCCGGATGCAGGCGCCCTTGGCCGGGCCGGCGCGTTCGACGGTGAAGATGCGGTAGCGGTCGAAGAGCGCCTTGCGGAAGGCGACGGCCTGGGCGGGCGTGGTCATGCCGGCCATGCGGAACGAAGTGATACCCGCGTGCAGGGTGGGATCGGCGGGGGTCAGGACCTGGACGCCGGGAACGTCGCGCACCGCCTCGGCCCAGCGATCGCGCAGGTAGCTAAGCCGCGCGGCCTTGGCCTGCGGACCGATGGCCTCGTGGACGGCGATGGCGTCGGCCACGGACAGGACCGCGCCGTAGTTCACGGTGCCGGTGTGGACGCGGGCGTCGATGCGGGGGCTGGGACCTTCCAGGATCGAGACGTCGATGTCCGGGATGCGGTCCTTCCTGATGTAGACCAGGCCGACGCCCAGCGGCGCGCCGATCCACTTGTGCAGGTTGAGGCCGGCGAATTCGACGCCCATGGCCTTCAGCGAGAACGGCGTCTGGCCCAGGGCGTGGCCGCAATCCAGGAGGACATCGACGTTCCGGCCCTTCGCCATCGCCACGATCTCGGCCACCGGCGGGATCAGGCCCGTGCGGTGGCTGAGGTGGGTGAGCAGCATCAGGCGCACGTCGGGGTTGGCCTTCAGCGCCGCCTCGTAGGCGTCGATGAGCGCCTGGCGCGTGGCCGGCTCGGGCAGGTCGATCTTCACCACGCGGACGCCGCGCACCTTGGCCAGCGACTCCATGCCGGCCTGCATGCTGTCGTAGTCGAGGTCGGCGTAGAGGACGGCGTCCCCGGGCTTCAGCCGGTTGTAGCCGCCGATCAGGGTCAGCATCGATTCCGTGCCGCCGCGGGTGAACGCGATCTCGCCGGGGTCGACGGCCAGCAGGGCGGCGGCCTTGAGGCGGACGTTCTGCAGATCGGCGTTCACCGGGCCGCGCGTGTAGAGCGTGGTCTCGCGGTTCACCCGGGCGGTGTGCTGCGCGAAGGCGGCGCGGGTGGACTTGGCCATGGCGCCGAACTGGCCGTTTTCCAGCTGGATGACGCCGGCCGGCGGGGCGTCGAACAGGGTGGCGACCTTGGCCCAGTATGCTTCGTTATCGGGGGCTTCGTCATCGGGCCGGACCTCGGCGGCGAGCGCCCCGCCCGCCGGCGCGGCGGCTCCAGCGGCCAGGATCGCGCGGCGGGACAGGTCCATGGGAAGCTCCTACTGGCGCGCCATTTCGGCCTCTCCGACGGCGTCGCCGTCAAGCGTCTGGTCCGCGTCCATGACAACCGTAACCTTGCGCAGGGTCCCGCTGAACGAAAACGGCGCGGGGTAGTCGGCGACCGGGCTGCCGCGGTCCAGGCCGATGTCCAGGCCCGACCAGGAGATCAGGGTGACGAAGCCGGTGGTCGCCAGCCCCTCGCCCGCCGGTTCGCCGTCGATGGTCAGGGTGAAGGTGCGGTTTAGCGCCTCGCCGGTGGCGCGCGACACGACGCCCAGGCGGGTGGCGCCGGCCGGGATGGGGCGGTCGGAGCTGACGGTGGTCTTCTGGCCGCCGATGTTCAGGGTGTGATGCAGCCGGCCGTCCTGGACATAGAGGCTGTAGCCGCTGGTGGCGTCGCCGTGGGCCAGCAGGACGCCCTGCTCTCCACCCTTCAGCTTCACGTCGGCCTCGATGCGGTAGGTGCGGGCGCGGACGTCGGGGGCCACGTCGGTGGGCAGGTGGCCCATGCCCTTGTGGAACACGAAGCGCCGCCGCGCGCCGTGGAAGCGGGCCGAGTTCTCGGCGAAGCGCGGGCCGAAGCGGTCGTCCAGCGGCAGCACCTTGTTGGCTTCGGCGGCGACCCACCAGTCGTCGATCAGGGCCTTGAGCCTTTCCGGCTGTGCCTCGGCCAGGTCGTCGCTCTCGGAGAAGTCTGCGTCGAGGTGGAACAGCTCCCATTTGTCGTCGTCGAACGGCGCGCCCGGCGGGTGGAAGGCAACGGCCTTCCAGCCGTCCTTCCACAGGCCGCGGTGGCCGAACATCTCGAAGTACTGCGGCTTGCTTCGGGGGGGCGCGGCGGCGTCCGTCAGGCTGGCGGCGAAGCTGACGCCTTCGAGCGGCATCTGGGGGACGCCGTTGACGTGGGTCGGCGGCGCGACGCCGATCACCTCGAGCAGGGTCGGGACCAGGTCGCAGGCATGGGCGAAGTGCGGGCGGATCTCGCCGCGGGCGGCGATCCCCTTGGGCCAGGACATCACCAGCGGGTCGCGGATGCCGCCGCCGTGGGTGTTCTGCTTATAGCGGCGCAGCGGCGTGTTGGACGCCATCGCCCAGCCGTGCGGGAAGTTCGAGTGGGTGTCCGGCCCGCCTATGTCGTCGAGGCGCGCCAGCTTCTCGGCCATGGGCTCGCCGCGGAAGTTGAAGGGCCCCATGGCGTTGACGAAGCCGAGCGGGCCGCCCTCTTGGCTGGCCCCGTTGTCGCTCATCACGATGATCAGGGTGTCGTCGCGGACGCCGGCCTCCTCCAGGAAGCCGACGAGGCGGCCGATGTGCTGGTCGGTGTGGTCGAGCATGCCGGCAAAGGCGCTCTGCAGGCGGGTGAACACGCGGCGCTCGTCGTCGGAATAGGTCTCCCAGGCGCGCACGCCGTCGTTGCGCGGGGGCAGCTTGGTGTCCGGCGGCACCAGACCCATGGCCTTCTGCCGGGCCAGGCGTTCCTCGCGCTCCACGTCCCAACCACGTTCGAAGACGGCGTCATAGCTCTTGATCAGGTCGGCCGGCGCCTGGTGCGGGGCGTGGCAGGCGCCGGGCGCGAACCACAGCAGCCACGGAGTGTCCGGCGCATCGGCGGTGTGGTCGGCGATGTAGCGGATCGCCTGGTCGGTCAGGTCCTCGGTCAGGTGGTAGCCGCTCTGGAACGTACCGGGCGGCGGGACCGGCGTGTTGTCGCGCACCAGCTCGGGCGAATACTGGTCCGTCTCGGCGTCCATGAAGCCGTAGAAGCGGTCGAAGCCCCGGCCCAGCGGCCAGCCGTCGAATGGTCCCGTCGGGCCGGTCTCGGTCAGGTTGGTCACATGCCACTTGCCCAGCATGTAGTTGCGGTAGCCGTGCGGACGCAGCATCTCGGGCAGGGTTCCGGCCGCCTTGTCGATCTTGCCGCGATAGCCCGGATAGCCGCTGTCGAAGTTGGCCAGGCAGCCCACCCCGACCGAGTGATGGTTGCGGCCCGTCAGCAGGGCCGCGCGGGTGGTCGAGCACATGGCCGTGGTGTGGAAGCCGGCGTAGCGCAGCCCCTCGGCCGCCAGCCGGTCGATGTTGGGCGTGCGGATCGGCGAGCCGTAGCAGCCGAAGTCCGAGAAGCCGACGTCGTCGAACAGGATGACCAGGATGTTGGGCGCGCCCTTGGGCGGCTTCGGCGGCTTAGGCCATTCCGGAACCGAGTCCGCCACCGTCCGTCCGATCTTCCCGGCCATCATCCATCCCCGTCGTTATCGGCGGTCACCATGGTGGAGCCGGCTGCGGCGTCCAAGGGGCGGACTACCCAGTTTCAGGGCGCAGATCGCAACCAGCGCGCTGCGATCACCCCCGCCGCTTGGCCCATTCGGCCTCGGCCCGGGTCTTGAGCGCCTCGTTCATGGCCAGGAAGCCGCGGCGGACGGGGCCGCGCATGCGCTTGCCCAGCGACGGGCCCATCAGGCCGCCGAAGAACTCGCCGTTGTCGACCACGCAGCCGTGCTCGGACAGCGGGGTGATCTCGATGTAGCGCAGGGTCTTGATCAGGCCGCCCAGGAACCGGAGCTCCCAGTGGAGCTGTTCGTTGGGCACCCAGTCGAGAACGCGGGGCTTGATCTCCTGCTTGTCCTGGCCCGGCAGGACGAGGTCCATCGAGAGGATATTGCCGATGCGGATCTCGCCGGCCGCGCGCGGATAGGTCGGGTTCCACTCCGACCACTTCGACAGATCCTGGACGATCTCCCAGATCACCTCGGGCGGCGCCTGGATGCCGATGCGGTCCTCGATGCGGAAACCGCTGGGGCCCTTGGGCGGCGGCGGCTTGCCCTCGGTCTGCAGGTTGAGGGTCTGGGGACCGAGTGCGCCGCCCTTGCGCTGGAAGGGGGCCGCCTTGAGGTCGGGGCCGGGTTTGAAGGGCATCAGGCCTGCTCCTTGATCCGCCAGGTCGCGCCGGCCGGGCCGTCCATCACCTCGACCTTCAACGCGGCCAGCTCGTCGCGGATACGGTCGGCGTCGGCCCAGTTCTTGGCCGCGCGGGCCTCGGCGCGCGCCGCGATCAGCGCCTCCACCCTGGTTTTCAGGTCGTCGTCGGCGCCGCTCTGGAACCAGGCCTGCGGGTCGGCGGTGAGGAAGCCCATCAGGTTCCCTGCCTCCACCAGCAGGCCGCGGCCGCTGGCGACGGCGCGGGCGTCCTTGGCCATCACGGCCGCGCGCACCTTGTCGGCGAGCTGGAACATCGCGGCGAAGGCGGTCGGCGTGTTCAGGTCGTCGTGCAGGGCATGGCGCACGTTGGCGTGCTCGGCCGCGGCCGCCGCGTTCTGCCAGCCGTCGGCCGACGGCTCGCCGGCCAGGAAGCGGCCCGCGTCGTCGAGCACCCGGTAGAGGCGGTCCAGGGCGCTCTTGGCCTGCTCGATCAGAGTGTCGTTCCACTCCAGCGGCTGGCGGTAATGGCCGCTGAGCAGCGCCCATCGGATCGCCTCGCCCGGGTAGAGCTTGAGCAGGTCGTGAGCGAGGGCGACGTTGCCGACGCTCTTGCTCATCTTCTCGTCGCCCATGTTCAGGAAGCCGTTGTGCATCCAGACACTGGCGTACTCGCGCTCGCCGTGGCCAGAGCAGACCCCCTGGGCCAGTTCGTTCTCGTGGTGCGGGAAGACGAGGTCGATGCCGCCGCCGTGGATGTCGATCGGCAGGCCCAGGGCCTCCTCGATCATGGCGGTGCACTCGATGTGCCAGCCCGGCCGGCCGGGGCCCCAGGGGCTCTCCCACTCGGGCTCATTCTCCTTGGACGGCTTCCACAGCACGAAGTCGGCGGGGTGGCGCTTGTAGGGGGCGACGTCGACACGAGCGCCGGCGATCATCTCGTCCATCGGCCGGCCCGACAGCTTGCCGTAGTCGGAAAAGGCCTGGGTGTCGAAGAGCACGTGGCCCTCGGCGGCGTAGGCGCTGTTCTGATGGACCAGGTCGCCGATCATCTTGATGATGGCGTCCATGGTCTCGGTCACGCGCGGCTGGAAGGTCGGCCGCAGGCTCCCCAGCGCCGCGGCGTCGGCGTTGTAGGCGTCGAGGTAGCGGTCGGTGATCGTCGAGATCGGCACGCCCTCTTCGGCGGCCTTCCTGTTGATCTTGTCGTCCACGTCCGTGACGTTGGCGGCGTACTGGACGGAGGCCTCGCCATAGACGTCGCGCAGCACCCGGAACAGCAGGTCGAACACCACCACGGGCCGGAAGTTACCGATGTGGGCGAAGTTGTAGACCGTCGGCCCGCACACATACATCGTCACCCGGGACGGATCCTTGGGGACGAAGGGCCGCTTGGCGCGGCTCATGGTGTCGTAGAGGCTGAGGGTCATCGGCTCTTCTAAGGTAACGCTGCGGAACGGTTGCCCAAGGCGGGCTCGCGCCCATATACAGATCGCCCGGACGCGAGGCCACAAGGCCCGGTCCGACGTGAAAGGGTGGCACGCGTCATTTCCGGGACCATCGTCCCGGCGCAACTCAGCCCTGGAAAGAAACGCTCTCTCATGGACGCTATTTCCCGCGACCGAACCCTCATCGGGTCCGACGAAGGAAACCTTGAGCCCTTCAAGCGGCCGACCCGCGAAGAGGCTATGGAAGCCGTGCGCACGCTGATCGCCTGGGCCGGTGACGACCCGCGCCGCGAAGGCGTGATCGACACGCCGAAGCGCGTGGTGGACGCCTATGGCGAATGGTTCGAGGGCTACAACCTCGACCCCGCCAAGGAACTGTCGCGCACCTTCGAGGACGTGCAGGGCTACGACGACATCGTCATGCTCCGCGACATCGAGGTCGAGAGCCACTGCGAGCACCACATGGCTCCGTTCCTGGGCAAGGCCTACGTGGCCTACATGCCGACGAACCGGGTGGTGGGCATCTCCAAGCTGGCCAAGGTGGTCGAGATCTTCGCCCGCCGTCTCCAGACCCAGGAGACCATGACCCAGCAGATCGCCGACGCCATCACCGACAGCCTGCGCCCCGCCGGCGTGGCCGTCCTGATCGACGCTGCGCACCAGTGCATGACCACGCGTGGCGTGCACCACCGCCACGTGAGCACGATCACCACCCAGTTCACCGGCGTCTTCAAGACCGACCCCACGCTGCGCCAGCGCTTTCTGGACTTCGTGAACCGGTAAGAGAGGCCTTTTCCCCTTGCGGGATAAGGTGTTAGCCGCAGCCGACGGATGAGGGGTCGCACGGAGTCATCCGTGTCGACCCTTTTTCGTTTCGGCTGAGAGGTCGGCGCGACCCCTCATCCGACTCGCTTCGCGGGCCACCTTCTCCCACAAGGGGAGAAGGGCGCTGGCGACAGCTTCCTCGCGAGTTCATATACGCCCCATGACCAGCTTCCCCTCTGCCGACATCCTCGAGAACGGCCTGGCGCTGACGCCGCGCTACGACGCCGCCGGCCTGATCGCGGCGGTCGCCACCCACGCAGAGACCGGTGAAGTGCTGATGCTGGCGTGGATGAACGCCGAGGCGCTGGACAAGACCATGTCCACCGGCGAGGCCCATTACTTCAGCCGTTCCCGCAATGAGCTCTGGCACAAGGGCGCCACCAGCGGCCAGGTCCAGGTCGTCGAGGAACTGCGCATCGACTGCGACCAGGACGCCGTGTGGCTCAAGGTCTGGCCGCAGGGCGACGGCGGCGCCTGCCACACCGGCCAGCGCTCGTGCTTCTATCGAGTGATCGAGGGCGGCAAGCTGGTGAAGCGGCCGTGACCGTCGTCCAGGCGCTCTCGGCCTATGTCGTCGCCGCCGGCCTGCTGACGCTTACGCCGGGCCTCGACACCGCGCTCATCCTGCGCACGGCGGCGGTCGAAGGGCCCAAGCGGGCGGTTTTCGCGGCGCTGGGGATCAATATCGGCTGTCTGATCTGGGGCGCGGCGGTGGCGCTGGGCCTGGGCGCCCTGCTCGCGGCCTCGACGCTGGCGTTCGACATCCTGAAGTGGGTGGGCGCGGCCTATCTGGTCTGGCTGGGCCTCAACCTGTTGCTGAAGCCGCGGGACCGGTTCGAGGTGACCGTCGGTGCGCGGCGCGGCGGGGGCGATCTTGTCTGGATGCGCCGCGGCTTCCTCACCAACCTGCTGAACCCCAAGGTGGGCGTCTTCTACGTTTCGTTCCTGCCCCAGTTCCTACCCGACGGCCTCCAGGCCGCGCCTTTCATCTTCCTGCTGGCGGTGATCCACGTCGTCATCGGCAGTTGCTGGTCGGCGACCCTGATCGCCGGCACCCGCCCCATCGCAGGAATGCTGCAGCGCGCGGCGGTCGTCCGCTGGCTCGACCGCGCCACCGGCGGGGTCTTCATGGCGTTCGGGGTCAGGCTGGCGCTGGAGCGGCGCTGACGCAGGACTGTCGTCGTCCGCTAACGATCCTGATCAACGCGGCGCTAACCGCCGCTGTCGTGAAATCGGCCCGACGGAACGGCGAACGGGAAGGCGCCGGCCGAGCGGGGATGCGTGGCGTATGTTCTTTCTGCTGAACACGGCGGTGATCCGGACCCAGCTGAAGCTGCAGGCGCCGCCCGGGATGCCGCGCCTGGCGTTCAGGTCGGCGACCGAGGTCCTCGCCGCGGGCTGCGAACTGTACCGTGTCCACCCGCGCCTGGAGCGCGACCGGCCGGACATCGCGCGCTGGTACGCCACCCTGCTGGAAGACTCCTTCCCCGACCGGGGCGGCGTCGTGTTCCTCAAGGCCGGCGAGGCGTTCGTCGCCCAGATGCTCGACGTCCCGCTGCCGGAGCTGGTGCGCCTGCACAGCCTGCAGGAATCGGGCATCGATATCCTGCCGGAGCTGAAGGCCAACGTCTGGGCGGCCCAGCTCGCGGCCTGACCTCAGGCCCAGGCCAGGAGCACTACCGACAGTGCGGCGAAGGCGACGCTGCCGCCGAGGAGCGCGCGCGCCCAGAAGGCCGGACGATCGGCTTGGGCAGGGGTTTCCGGGGTCATGGCGGGCTCCTCGTCGTCTCGGGATCGACGTTGGCGCCTCGAACCTGAACCGCGCCTGACGGAGGTCTTAACGATCCGCGAGGATCCGAGATCGCCTCAGGCCTCCTTCAGGCCCGACACGCCCTTGCCGTCCGGCGCGGCCACGAAGGTCTTCACCACCTTGGTCGTGAAGTCCCTGGCGGTGATGGTCGAGACGGCCATCATCTCGCCCTTGGCCTGGTCGCGGGTGAGGGTGAGCAGGACGAAGCCCTTCGAGACCTGGTCGTTGAAGATGACCTCGGGATTGGCCTTGGCGATCAGGTCGCCGGCGTTGATCCCCGGGCTGACCTCGCCGGCCCCGGGGCTGGTGATCCCGGTCGTGCCGAACTCCACCGCCACCCGCTTGCCGGCGGCATCGCTGAGCTCGTTGGCCCAGAAGGAATGGCTGTCGCCGCTCACCACCACCGGCCGGGCGCCGGCGGCCTTGAACACGTCGTAGAGCCGCTCGCGATCGGCGGGATAGCCGTCCCACATGTCCAGTCCGGCGGGCAGGCCGAGGGCCGCGGCCGCCTCGTAGCGGGCCACCCGCTTCTTCGAGGATTCCGGGATGGCGGCGAACTGCTCGGGCGTCAGGTCCTTGCTGGGCGTGGACGGCTTCACGCGCGCCATCACCACCTCGTTGCCGATCACCTGCCAGGCGTGGCCGGCCTTTACCGAGCGGGCGAGTTCGGCGCCGATCCAGGCCTCCTGCCGCGGGCTCATCATCCGCCGCTTGGGGTCGGCGAGCTTGGCTTTCAGCTTGGTCAGGTCGCGCTTGCCGTCGACCTCGGGCGCGTCGCCGTCGAGCGTCACCTGCTGGTCGCGGGCGGTCAGGCGGGTCTCGACCATCACCAGGCTGGCCAGGTCGCCGAAGTCGAAGCTGCGCATGGCCGCGTCGGCCAGGGCGCCGCCGTTCGACGGCTCGCGGATCGGCATCCACTCGAAATAGGCCTTCAGCGCCGCGGCCTTGCGAACCGTCCAGTCGCCCTCCGTCCCCGGCGTATGGTTCTGGGCGCCCGACATGTAGCTGTCGTTGGCGGTCTCGTGGTCGTCCCACACCACGATCCAGGGCGCCTTGGCATGCGCCGCCTGGGTCTGCGGGTCGGCCTTGTACTGGGCGTGGCGGCGGCGGTAGTCGGCAAGCGTCAGGCACTCGTGCGGCGGATCGTGCGGCCGCTCGCCCGCCACGGCGGAGTCCATGCCGTAGGTGCCGGGCCCGCCGTACTCGTAGATGTAGTCGCCGAGGTGCAGAACGGCGTCGACGCGCGGCAGGTCGGCGATGGCCTGGTAGGCGTTGAAATAGCCGTTCGGGTAGAGGGTGCACGAGGCGATCGCCAACACCACGTCCTTCGTCGGCCCGGCCGGCAGGGTGCGCGTGCGGCCCATGGGCGACTTCACGCCCGCGACCTCGAACTCATAGGTGTAGGCGCGGCCCGCATCGAGGCCCGTGGCGTCGACCTTGATCGTATAGTCCCGCGCCGGGCCGGTGGTCCCCGAGCCGCTCCTGGCGCCGCCCGCGCGACGGTCGACGGGGTTGAGGCTCCACTTGTAGGCCACGTCGGCGCCCGGCCTGTCGGGCGTGACCCGCGTCCACAGCACCACCCGGTCCTGCTTCGGATCGCCCGAGGCGACGCCGTGTTTGAAGCTCACCGTGGAGCTTTGCGCCGCCGCGGGCGTTGCCGCTCCGAGGCCGAGCAGGGCCAGGGCCTTCCGCCGGTCGATCTTCATGGTCGTCGCTCCCCGCTTCCGCCCACCGATATGACGCCGCCATACCACAGGAGCATGACAGTCGATGTCCAGCGAAGTCCTTCACGTCGCCCGCGAAAAGCTCAGCCGCAAGACCCTCGACATGCACTATGCGATCACGTCGCTGATGGAGGAGTTCGAGGCGGTCGACTGGTACCGGCAGCGCGCCGACGATACCGAGGATCCGGAGCTGAAGAAGATCCTGCTGCACAACGCGCGCGAGGAGCTGGAGCACGCGGCGATGGTGCTGGAGTGGATGCGCCGCAACGACGCCGAGGTCGGCGAGCAGCTCAAGGAATATCTGTTCACCGAAGGCTCCATCGCCGGCCACGAAGAAGAGGCCAGCGAGAAGCACGGGCTCTAGGCGTCGCGCTCAGGGCTGCGCGCGTATCCGGGTGAAGAGCAGGGCGCCGCGGGCGCGGGCCGCGGCCTCGTCGCAGGTTCCGTCCAGGCGCGGCGCGGCGGTCATCAAGGTCTCGCGGGTGAGAAGCGCCGGGATGCGGGTGCGCGCGACGCAGACCGCGCCGTCGACGCCCCACCCCGCTTCGAACCCGAAGGCAGGGTCGGCCGAGGTGGCGTGGGTCTGGATCCCCGCGACGTCGGCGGTGTCGATGAGCGTGCCGTTGCGCGTGTGGGGCTCGCCCTTCCCCTCGTAGTCGGCGCGGACCATCTGCTGGCAGGCCTGGTAGAGCGGCGCCAATGGGCGGCCGTCGGGCGCGCGGCCCCAGGGATCGTAGCCCCACAGCACGCACTTGCCCTGCGAGCCCGAGGCGCACGTCAGGAACCACGCGTGCTCGTCGGGGACGAAGCGGCGACCGTCCCAGCGGCCGCGGACGGGAAAGCCGGACCGGCGGCCGTAGGCGTCGGCGTCGCAGAGGGGCGAGGCGGCCCCGGTGGCCGGGTCGATGACGCTGAAGGTGTGCAGCAGGACGTCGGCTCGCTCCCGCGCCGCCTCGACCGCGTCGATCCGGACCCGGGTCACCCCGCCGACGCCGTCGGAGATGTCGAGCACGGCGCCGACGAGATCCTTCGACGTCAGGCGCTGGCCCTGACCGGCGTCCACGACGAAGTGCGTGCCTTCCACGTCGAAACGCGCGGCTTGGGCGGCGGTGGCGGCGAAGGCGGCGACGAGGGCCAGGAAGAGACGGCGCATTGGGGGGAGGCTCCAGGCAGGGCGCGCCGCCCGCCCGGAGAGGCGGGCGGCGGCGTTGGTCAGTCGACGGTCAGGCGCTGGCCGGACGGCAGGGTGATCGCGGTCACGCCGGGCTTGCAGGGCTGGGTGGCCTTGCCCTCGCAGGCGACGATCTGCGGCTGCACGGCCTTGTCGGCCACGCCGTTCATGCGCATGCCGTTGAGGTTGATGCCCTGCAGCACGGGGCCGTTCAGGGCCGTACCGTTGAGCGTCGTGCCCTGGAGCACCGGGCCGTTCAGCGTGAGGCCGTTGAAGTTGATGCCGTTGAGCTTGGCGCTGTTCAGCGTGATCCCGTTGAGGGTCAGGCCGTTGAAGCCGCAACGCCAGGCGCCGCAGGCCGTGCTGTATCCGCCCGCGGCGGCGGAGGTCGCGGCCAGGCTGGCGAACGCGAGCGCGGCGAGGGCGAAAGTGGTCTTCTTCATCTGGGTCTTCCTTGTCTGACCCAGCGGGGGCCGGGCGTCGTTGACGTTGGCGGGGCGTTTAGTGAGGCCGGCGCTCGCCCGGGAGTTGCTGCGGTCGCCTCCGGCGTGAGCAACCGTTGCTCGCAGCGTTGCTTTTCCGGGCGCGTGTGAAATCATCCCCCGCGTGTCCGTGTCCCCTTTCGCCGAGAAGCTCGACCTGGCCCTGAAGGCGCTGTCGATGAGCCGGGGCCGCCTGGCCGCAGCGCTCGAAGTGAACAAGTCGGTGGTCAGCCGCTGGGCGTCGGGTGCAGCGACGCCGTCGGCGCTGAACCTTGAGGCCCTGACCAACCTCATCGCCTCGCGTCAGCCGGGGTTCACTTTGCTGGATTGGGACCGAGACCTGCCGGCCCTGGCTCAGCTGTTCGGCGTGGAGCCGGCTGCGCCACCCCTCGTCGCGCAGCCCGCCAGCGTGCTGGACGCCCTGTTCGCCCCGGTGCTGGACATCGCCCGCCAGACCATCCCGCAGCGCACGGCGCCCTACGAAGGGTTCTGGCGCTCGATCCAGCCGGCGCCCGGAAAGCCGACGCGGTTCATCTGCCTGTATGGCCTGATCCGGCGCGCGGACAGCGGGCTGATGGAGTTCCGCGGCGGCTGTGCGGGCCTGCTCTACAACGGCTGGCTGTTGCCCGCGGAGGGCAAGCTGTTCGCCATCGTGCTGGACCATTGGGGCCACACGCCGCTGATGATGGTGCTGAACACCGTCTCCCTGCCGCGCGCCACGCGGCTGGACGGCCTGTGCCTGACTACCCTGATGGATTCCAACCGCACGCCCATCGCGACCCCGGTGGTGTTCGAGCGGCTGAGCGACCTGACCGGCGACCGCGCGGCCGAGGACCGACATTTCGAGGAGCTGAAGACCCGCAAGCCGTTCCCGGACCCGGAGGAAATCAGCCTGGAGGTGCGCGAGCACCTGGTCCGCGACTTCGGGCCGGCCGCGGCCGCCGCCGGGGGCGAGATGCTGATGATGTCCACCCTGGCCCGCAGCCTGGGAGGCGGCGTCATGGCCGCCCCGGCCTGATGGCCTCCGAGGCGGACGAGGACGACAACGACGCCTATGGCCTTCGCGTGGTGACGCTCGAGGGCGGCGGGCGCGTGGACAAGGCGCTGGCCGCCGCCCTGCCCGAGTTCAGCCGCGCGCGGCTGCAGGCGCTGATCGCCGAGGGGCGGGTCAGCCGGGATGGGGCGCCGGTCACCGACGGCTCGGCCAAGGCGCAGGCGGGCGACTACCGGCTGGAGATCCCGCCGGCCGCGCCCGCCGAGCCGCAGCCCGAGGACATCCCGCTGGTGGTGCTGTTCGAGGATGCGCACCTGATCGTCATCGACAAGCCGCCGGGCCTGGCCATGCACCCCGCGCCGGGCAGCGAGAGCGGCACCCTGGTCAACGCCCTCCTGCACCACTGCGGCGACACGTTGTCGGGCATCGGCGGGGTGGCGCGCCCGGGCATCGTGCACCGGATCGACAAGGAGACGTCCGGCGTGGTGGTGGTGGCCAAGACCGACGCCGCGCACCAAGGGCTGTCGGCGCTCTTCGCCGCGCACGACATCGACCGGGAGTACATCGCCCTGACGCGTGGCGCGCCGTCGCCGATCCGCGGGACCATCGAGGGGGCGATCGCCCGTTCCAGCGCCGACCGCAAGAAGATGGCGGTGGTGAAGACCGGCGGCCGTCACGCGGTGACCCACTACACCGTGGCCCGGGTGTTCGGCCCGCAGGCCAAGCCGCTGGCCGCGCGCGTCGCCTGCCGGCTTGAGACCGGGCGCACCCACCAGATCCGCGTGCACCTGGCCAGCAAGGGCGCGCCGTGCCTGGGCGATCCGGTCTATGGCTCGGGGAGCCCCTCGCAACCGGTGAAGGAGGCGATCGCCGAGGCCGGTCTGAAGCGCCAGGCGCTGCACGCGGCGGTGCTGGGCTTCGTCCATCCGGTGACGGGCGAGGCGATGCGGTTCGAGAGCCCGCTGCCCGCCGACATGGCGCGGCTGGAGACGCTGCTGGCGAAGCTATGACCTTGGCGTCGCCACGCGGGCGGCGATCGAGAGCAGTGCGGCGACGGCGATGACGATGATCGCCGTGAAGCGGGGATCGTAGGTTCCGCCGTACATCGGCAGGGCGAAGAAGCCGACGTTGCAGAAGGCGTGGAACAGGGCCGTGGCGAAGATGCTGCGTCCCGAGCCGAAGTAGAGGCGCACGGTCACGACCCGAAGCGCGACGGTCATGGCCACGTGCCAGGCGATCCATTGCGGCGCCCGGCCGGCCTGGAGGAAGGGCACGAGGTGCCAGGCGGCCCATATGACGCCGATGACGAGCGCCGCACCCAGTTCGCCGCGCTGTCGGGCCAAGGGCTCGAGGAGATAGCCCGACCAGCCCAGTTCTTCCCCCAGCCCGGCGAGGAAGAAGGCGGCGAGCATGGCGGCCAGCACCCACGGCGGAGGGCCGGCCGCGGGGACGTGGCCCTGGACCAGCCATGACGCGCCCGCCGCGGCCGGGATCAGGAGGATCAGCGCCGCCCACGCGACGTGGCCGCGCATCCTCCCTACGTCGAACGACCGGGCCACGAAGGCGGCGAGACCGGCGCGCCCCCCGGCCCGGGCCACCAGGACGCCCGCGGCGACGGCGGGCATGAAGGCCATCAAGGCGCTGAGCGGCAGGCCCGGCAACGGCTCGGCCTGGACCACCGCGCCCAGCGCCCAGAAAGGCAAGGTGAGACCCAGAAGGAGGAGCACAAAGCGCATTACGGCCAAGCTGCCGCCTGCCAGACCATCGCGCCAGTGTTTCCGCCTAGCCGACCGCGGCGACGGCCGCCTCGATCTCGGCGATGACGATCTTCTTCTGCTGCAGCATGGCGTCCATGGCGGCCTTGGCGCGGCGGGGGTCGGGGTCACCCATGAGCTCGCCCAGGCGGCGTGGGTTGATCTGCCAAGACAGGCCCCAGCGGTCCTTGAGCCAGCCGCACGGACCTTCCTCGCCGCCGTCGGACAGGGCGGCCCAGTAGCGGTCGACCTCGGCCTGGTCGGCGCAGTCGACGGTAAGCGAGACCGCTTCGTTGAACTTGAAGTGCGGCCCGCCGTTCAGGCCGATCAGGCTGAGGCCGTCCAGTTCGAACTCGACGGTCATGACACTGCCGGGCTCGGCCCCGCCGGGCGCGCCTGCGCCGTAGCGCGTGACGCGGTTCACCCGCGCGTTCGGGAACACCGACGCATAGAAGTTCGCCGCCGTCTCGGCGTCATGGTCGAACCACAGGAACGGGCTGATCTTGGGCATGGGAACATTACCTCCGGGCTTCAGGTTTCCTGGCCCAAGGACGTGGCCGGAAGCCGGTTTCCGACAACGCCCGTTGCAACCTTCGTATGCAGCCCAGCTATCGAACGTATGAGAAACGGCGCCTTGTTGGCGCCACGCTCGGGGCGTAGAAAGCCCTACTAGAGAAGTCGGACATTCGAGCCGTCCTCCCAGCGACCTTTCGGAAGCGCCACCGCATACCTATCTAGGCATCGAGGGGGCGGCGAAAGGCCGAAGCGCGGAGCCGCGCGGCAGCTCGAAGTCCCGGAGAGTAAGGGGATTTTCAATGGCCGTGAACGCGCTCGCCGTGATGTCGCCGGAAGGCGGCCTCAGCCGGTACCTCAGTGAAATTCGCAAGTTCCCCATGCTGCCCAAGGACGAGGAGTTCATGCTGGCCAAGCGCTGGCAGGAGCACCAGGACGCCGAGGCCGCCCACAAGATGGTCACCAGCCACCTTCGCCTCGTGGCGAAGATCGCCATGGGCTACCGCGGCTATGGCCTGCCGATCGGCGAGGTCATCTCCGAGGGCAACGTCGGCCTGATGCAGGCCGTGAAGAAGTTCGACCCGGATAAGGGCTTCCGCCTGGCGACCTACGCCATGTGGTGGATCCGCGCCTCGATCCAGGAATACATCCTGCGGTCCTGGTCGCTGGTGAAGATGGGCACGACCGCCGCGCAGAAGAAGCTGTTCTTCAACCTGCGCAAGGCCAAGTCCGAGATCGAGGCCCTGCAGGAGGGCGACCTCCGGCCGGACCAGGTCAGCCAGATCGCCACCAAGCTGGGCGTGTTGGACGAGGAAGTGGTGTCGATGAATCGGCGCCTGGCGGGCGGCGACGCCTCGCTGAACTCTCCGATGCGCGCCGACTCGGAAAGCGAATGGCAGGACTGGCTCGTCGACAACGACACGCCCAGCCAAGAGAGCGTGGTGGCCGACAACCAGGAAATGAACGTCCGCATGAGCCTGCTCGAGGCCGCGATGACGGAGCTTTCGGACCGTGAGCGCCACATCCTGACCGAGCGCCGGCTGAAGGACGAGCCGACGACCCTGGAAGAGCTCGCCTCGGAATACGGCGTCAGCCGCGAGCGGGTCCGCCAGATCGAGGTCCGCGCCTTCGAGAAGCTGCAGAAGTCCATGCGGGCGGCGGCGATGGAAAAGAACCTGGTCGACGCGTAAGCGCTGAACAGTTCGACGGAACGAGGCGGCCGGGGCGACCCGGCCGCCTTTTTCGTGCGCGCCTCACTCGTAGCGCAGCGCCGCCACCGGCTTCGACTTCGCCACGTTGAGCGCATGGACCAGGACGGTGGCGAGCGCGATCGCCAGCGCCCCGGCGCCTGCGGCCGCGAAGGTCCAGGGCGCCACCCCGACATGGTAGGCGAAGCTGGACAGCCACCAGTTCAGCACCAGCCACGCCACCGGCCAGGCGATCAGGTTGGCCCACAGCACCGGCTTGGCGAACTGCCAGAGCAGGAGCTTGAGAATGTCGCCCGAGCTGGCCCCCATGGCCTTGCGCACGCCGATCTCCTTGGTGCGCCGCTCCGTGGTGTAGGCCGAGAGCGCGAACAGGCCGAGGGCGGCGACCACCAGGGCGATGACGCCGGCGATGGCCACGGTCACGCCCTGGATCAGGGTGTCGACGTAGAGGCGCATCGTGAACACGTCGGTGAAGTACCGCATCATCGGCCGCCCCTGGCCGACCCGCTTCCAGATCCGATCCATGGCGGCCAGGGTCTCCGGGACCCGGGCGCCGTCGAGCTTCACCGCCAGCGAGACCGAGCTGGGCGGCGCAAGGCGCCCCACGCCGTAGAGGAACGGCTCGATGGGCTGGCGCACCGAGCCCAGGGTGAAGTCGGGCACCACCCCGATGATCTCGGACGGTCTGGCCGGCCAGTTCACGGGCCCCGGCCGCCGCAGGGTCTCATCCCAGAAGCCGTGCCATAGTATTGTCTTGCCGACGGCCTCCCGCGGCGACTTGAAGCCCAGCCGGCGCACCGCGGTCTCGTTGAGGATCACCGGCTGGTAGCTGTCGGGATTGTCCATCGCGGCATCGGCGGGGCGGCGCTCGTCGAACAGCCGGCCCGCCACCGGCTTGATCCCGAACACCTCGAAGAAGCCGAAGTCGATCGGCGCGCGCGAGATGTTGAGCCTGCGACCCTCCACGCTGGCGTCGTCGTGGCTGGTGGACAGGTTCATGGCCTCGGCGCTGGCGCAGCCGGCGGCCTTGACCCCGGGCAGCCGGCGCAGCTCGTCGCGGAGGGTGGCCGAACAGGGCTGGGAGAAGACGAACAGGGTCTGGCCCTTGTCGAGCCGCATGCCCTCGTTCAGCGCGTAGAGCGTCTGGCGGGCGATGGTGATGGCGACCAGGATCAGCACGATCAGCACCGTGAACTGGGCGATCACCAGGGCTTGGCGGACGCCGCCGCCGCCCGCCGAGGCGACGGGGCCGCCCTTCAGCACCGCCGCGGGCCGGAAGCCCGAGAGCACCAGGGCCGGATAGGCGCCCGCCAGCAGGGCGATGACGACCATGGCGCCCAGCACCGAGAGACCGAGGCCGGGGTCGTGCAGGTAGTCGAAGGTCATCTTGCGCTGCAGGAAGGCGTTCACCGCCGGCATCAGCAGCTCGGCCAGCGAGAGCGCCAGCACCGCCGAGGCGGCCACATAGAGCAGCGCCTCGCCCATGAACTGGACGATGAGGTCACGACGGCTGGCGCCGGCCGCCTTGCGTACGCCCACCTCGACCGCGCGGCGCGCGGCGCGCGCGGTCATCAGGGTGACGAAGTTGATCGCCGCCACCACCACGATCAGCGCGCCGACGGCGGCGATAGCCCCCAGGATCGCCGGTTCCACGGCCGACTTGGAGTTGAATATCTCCTGGTTGCTCGGCGACAGGTGGATGCGGGTCAGCGGCAGGAAGTGGGTGTCGCGCTTGGTCCGCGCGGTGCGGTTCAGCGCATCGAGCGGGAAGCGGCGGTCCAGGAAGCTCGCCATGCGCTGGTGCAGCGCCTCGGGCGAGGCCCCCGGCTTCAGGCGGACGTAGGTGGAGAGCGTGGTGTCCACCGGCCCGTTGATGTCGCCGAAACGCGAGATCGGGCTTTGCGGCGATCCTGCCGAGGCGAAGATCTCGGCGGTGATGTGGGTGTTGGACGGAAGCGCCTTCAGCACCGCGGTCACCCGGAACGGCTCGCGATCGATGAGCAGCACCTGGCCGACGATGTCCTCGCGGCCGAAGTACTTGCGGGCCGCGCCGGGGGTCAGCACCACGCTGTCCGGCGCGTCGAGCGCATGCTCCAGGTCGCCCGACAGCACCGGGAAGCGCAGGATGCGGAAGAAATTGGCGTCGGCGTAGTAGAGGTTCTGTTCCGCCGCCACGATGTCGCCGCGCCGCACGGTGGGCGGGAAGTAGGCGCCGGTCAGCCGGCCAGCCAGCTCGATTTCCGGAAAGTCCAGCGGCAGCCGCTCGGCCAGCTTGATCTGCGACAGCTTCGTCTCGATGGGCTTGGCGCCCGGCATCTCGATGGTCGAGGTCATCAGGTAGATGCGCTCGTGGTCCGGCAGGAACCGATCGAACGTCAGCTCGTCGCGGACGTAGAGCCCGATGAGCATGGCCGCGGCGAAGCCCACGGCGAGGCCCGCGATGGTGACGCCGGCGTAGAGCTTGTTACGCGCCAGGTTGCGGAGCGCGGCCGCCAGGTAGTTGCGGAACATCGGGCCCTCCGGGGCTCAGGCGGCCAGCAGGGTTTCGGAGACCACCCGGCCGTCCAGCAGCTTGATGGTGCGCTGAGCGACGGCGGCGTGGACGAGGCTGTGGGTGACCATGACCACCGTGACGCCGGCGGCGGCGGCCTCGGTCAGCAGGCGCATCACCTCGTCGCCGTTGGCGGTGTCGAGGTTGCCGGTGGGTTCGTCGGCCAGGATCAAGCGCGGTTCGGACACCAGGGCGCGGGCGACGGCGACGCGCTGCTGCTGGCCGCCCGAGAGCTGCTGCGGCCGGTGGCGCGCACGGTGCGCGATGCCGACGCGCTCCAGCGCCTCGGTCACGCGGCGTCGGCGTTCGGCGGCAGGGACGCTGCGATACAGGAGAGCGACTTCGACGTTCTCGGCGACGGTCAGGTCGTCGATCAGGTTGAAGCTCTGGAAGACGAAGCCGATGTTGTCGCGGCGAAGCTGGGTCAGGCGGGTCTCGGGCAGCTTCGCCACCTCCTCGCCGAAGAAGCCGTAGGACCCGGTGCTGGGACTGTCCAACAGCCCGAGCACGTTCATCAGCGTCGACTTCCCGCAGCCCGACGGGCCCATGATCGCCACGAACTCGCCGGCGTCGATGGTCAGGGACACCCCGTTCAGGGCGAGGGTCTCCACCTCGGCGGTGCGGTAGACCTTGGAGATATCCGTCAGCGTCAGCACGAGCCCCTCCTGCTATTTCGTCAGCACCAGCCGCTCGACCTTCTCGTAGCCGGTGTAGTCCGATGTGATCACCCGCTCGCCGGCGCGGAGGCCCGCGAGCACTTCCACCTGGTCGGCGTTGCGCCGCCCGGTCCGGATGCTCCGCCGGTCGGCCCGGCGCCCGTCGGCGGAAACGACCATGGCCCAGGCCCCGCCCGTGCGTTCCAGGAAGGCGCCCGCGGGCAGCAGCAGGCCGGGGCGGTCTCCGCCCAAGGTCAGCCGCCCCTCCAGCGCCTGGCCCGGCGCGACGCTCTTCGGCTGGGCGCTCGTGAAGGCGAGCTCGACCAGGAAGGTGGCGTCCTTCACCTGCGGGTCGACGCGGGTCACCTTCAACGGCCAGGCGCGCCCGTCGGCGTCCACCGCGCCGGTCTGGCCGACGCGGACGCGGTCCAGGTAGTACTCGTCGACCCGCGCCTCGATCTTGTAGCCCCCGTCGGCCACGATCTGCCCCAGGCGTTCCCCGCGGTCATGGATCTCGCCCACGTTCAGGTGCATGTCGGCCAGCTTGCCGCCCACCGGCGCGCGCAGGACCAGGCTGTCCAGCTTGCCGCGCGCCACCTTCAGGCTCTCCTGCAGGTTCGCCAGTTCGGCGCGGAGCTGCGGCAGCTGTTGGCGGCGCAGCGCGTCCTGGGTGCGGTTGGTGGAGACCTGGAGCGGCAGCAGCTTGCGGTTCAGCGCGAGCTGGTCGCGGGTGTCCTCGTACTTCTGGCGCGGGACGTAGCCCTGGGCCAGCAGGGTCTCCAGCCGGCGCGCATCGCGCTCCAGCCGCACCACGTCGTAGTCGATCTGATAGGCGGCCTTCTCGTTGGCGGCCCGGGCGTCCTCGAGCTGCTTCTCGTAGGCCTGGAGCTGGGTGATCGATTCCGAGAGCCGGCCCTCGCGGTCCAGCACCTCCAGCTCCAACTGGGTGTTGCGGAACCGCACGATCGGCTGGCCGGCCGCGACCACGTCGCCCGACTGGGCCAACACCTCGGCGACCTGGCCGCCTTCCAGCGCACCAAGGTAGACGACCTGGCGGGGGACGACCTTGGCCCGCAGGGTGACGAAGTCGTGGAACACGCCGGGGCCCACCGTTCCGATCACCACGCCTGCCGCCGGCGTGCGCAGGGAGGAGCGCGCGCCGGCGAGGGCCAGGCCCAGGAGCACGACGCCGGCCAGGACGGCCACGGCGCCCGCCGCCAGGAGGAGGCGAGGCCTCCGCCAGGTGGGCCGTGCAACGGGAGTGTCCATCAGCTGGGTCATGCAGCTTCAGTATCCGGCGCGGTCGGGAAACAGCGAAACGTCGTGATTTCAGTTATTTAGTCGACCTTCGCCGGCCAAGGGGCCGTCGCGGTGTCCGGAAATGGACAGCGACAGCCCGGCTATCGGCCGCGCGGCGGGCGCAAGACCTTGAACGGCTTGACCTTTGCCGGCCGCGGTCGGCTGGCCTAGGCTGACAGGGTGGCGCGGAACCTCACCTATCTCGTGGTCGACGACGACCCGGACGTGCTCAAGGCGGCGGTCATGGCCCTGAGCGGGCCTGGCGTCGAGGTCCAGTCGGCCGCCACGCCGCACGGCATCGAGGCCAAGGCGCCGAACTGCGACGCAGTCCTGCTGGACATGAACTTCGCCGTCGGCGCGCGCGACGGGGCCGAGGGCTTCGACAGCCTCGCGCGCCTGCGCGCCGCGGACCCGGCGCTGTCGGTCGTGCTGATGACCACCTTTGGCGGCGTGAGCCTCGCGGTGGAGGCGCTGAAGCGGGGCGCCGTGGACTTCGTGCTGAAGCCCTGGCGCAACGAGGCCCTCACCCAGGCCATGCGGGCGGCGGCCGAGCTCACCGCCGAGCGGCGGGCGGGGGCGCCGCTCAACCTCGACGCCCTGGAGCGCCGGGCCATCGAGCGGGCGCTGGCGCTGCACGAGGGGAACGTCTCGCGCGCCGCCGCCGTCCTGGGCCTGACACGGCCGGCCCTCTATCGCCGCATGGAACGCCATGGCCTCTAGCGGCCGCCTGGGCGAGCTGCGCCTCGGGTTGGGCGTCGCGGTCCGGGCGACGTTCATCGGCGTCGCGGCGTTCGGCGCGGCGCTGGCGGTGGCCGCGCACTACTACGCCACGGCGGTGGTGCTGGCGGCGCTGATCCTGATCGTGCTGGCCGACCTGGTCCGCAGCGTCGGGGCCGCGGACCGGCTCATCGCCCAGTTCGTCGACGGGCTCACAGCCGAGGGCCACGAGCGCCCGGCCCCCCGCCCCGGCTTCCAGCAGGCGACGCAGGCCATCGATGCCGCCCTCGGCCGGCTGGGCGTCAGCCGCGCCGAGGGCCAGCGCCGCATCGACCACCTCGAGGCGCTCACCGACAACGTCGCCGCCGCCCTGCTGGTGACCGATGGCGCGGGCCTGATCGTCAACGCCAACCGCGCCGCGCGCCAGGGGCTGGGCGCCGAGGCCGGCCCCATCGCCAGCGTGCCGGCGCTATCGCCGGAGACCGCCCAGACGCTGACGGAGCTGGCGCCCGGCGCGCGGGCGATCCTGCGCCTGCGGGACGGCCGCGCCGTCCTGGCCCAGGTCGCCCTGTTCACTGCAGACGCGCGCGCCTATCGCCTGGTGTCGCTGCAGAACCTGGCGGGCGATCTCGACGCCGTGGAGCTGAAGGCCTGGCAGGATCTGGTCCGCGTGCTGGCCCACGAGATGATGAACTCGCTGACGCCCGTTTGCTCGATCTCGGAGAGCCTCGCGGCCCGCCTGCGCGCCGGGCCGGTGGCGCCGGAAGAGGCGGCCGAGGCCATCGAGGTGATCGCCCGGCGCAGCGGCGGCCTGATGAGCTTCGTCGAGCGCTATCGGCGCCTGACCGACCTGCCCCGCGCCGAGAAGGCCCGGCTTCCCGCCACGGAACTCGTGCGAAGCCTCGACGGGCTGCTGGCGCCGCTCATCGCCGAGGCGGGCGTGGACTATCGCAGCGTGGTCGAGCCGGCGGGCCTTGTCCTGCACGCCGACCCGGACCTGCTGGAACAGGCGCTCATCAACCTGCTCAAGAACGCGCTCGAAGCGGTCCGTGGCCGGCCCGGCGCCGCGGTCCGGCTCGGCTGCCGTATGGAGGACGACCAGGCGGTGCTCATCGTCGAGGACAACGGCCCGGGCCTGCCGGAGGGCGACCCCGAGACCGCCTTCGTGCCCTTCTTCACCACCAAGGCGGGCGGGTCCGGCGTAGGGCTCACCCTCGCCCGTCAGATCGCCCTGGCCCACGGTGGCCGCCTGGACCACGCCTCGCGGCCGGGCGGCGGGGTGACGTTCCGGCTCCACCTGCCGCTGGCCTGACGCGGCCCTAGCTGCAGCCCTGGCCGAGGTCGATGCAGCGGCCGTCCACGTCGGGCGTGGCGATGTGGAGGAACGGGGCCAGGGTGGGGGCGATGTCCACCGTCTCGACCGGGCCGCCGTCGGCCGGCTCGGCGCCCGGCCACCAGAAGAGGATCGGCACCTGCCGGTCGTGGTCCCAGGCCGAGCCGTGGCCGGCGACGTTCTGGCCGAGCTGGGACGGCATGCCCATCGAGGCGAACTCGGCGTAGTTGACCAGGATGTCGCCGTTGCGCGGCGCATCGAAGCTCTCGGCGAAGCGCTCGATCACCGTGAGCTTGTCCGCGGGCTTGCCCTTGGGCGGGGCCGCGGCGGCGACTTCGGCGGCGGTGAAGACGTCGGCCACGTCGGGCTGGGCCTTCAGCCAGGCGACGGTGGCGGCCATCACCTCGTCGCGGCGCTTGTTGTCCTCGGGCGGCAGGCCCAGCAGGAGCTGGTTGGCGTCGTCGCCGTTGATCGGGTCGTACCCGAAGCCAAACCTGGTCCGCAGCTCGGCGTTGAGCCCGGCCACCAGCTTGGCGGCGTCGATCCGGCGGGCGGGTGATCCGAGGCGCTCGGCCGCGTCGACGCCGCCGTGGTCGGCGCTGAGCGCGACCACATAGGGCACGCCGAGGGCGTCCAGCTTCGCGAAGAACGCGCCGAGGGCCGCGTCGAGCGAAGCCTGCTGCACGCACATCTCGGCGCCGCCCGAACCGTAGCGGTGGCCGATGTGGTCGGTGCCCGAGAGGCTGATGGCCAGCAGGTCGGGCTGGGCGCGGCGGCCGAGGCCCTGGGCGGCGACCAGCTCGGCCGCCATGTCGAGGGTGGTGCGGTCCATCAGCGGCGAGGCGCGGAACTCGGGCGCGAAGGCGGCGCCGGTGCGCCATTTCGGCCCCTGGGTGACTCCTTTGGCGGTCTGCGGCGGGACCTCGCCCGTGAGGGCGAGGCGGCCGAAGGTATGGGGCCTGGCCAGCGGCGCGCAACGCTCGGGCAGGGTTGCGGGCCACAGGTCGGGCGGCGCCTCGTCCCAGGCGGCGAAGAGCTCGCGATTGAACGCCACGGCCGGGGCCAGCGTCGCCGCGTCGGCCGGACCGGCGTATTTCGACGTGCCCCAACCCAGGCCGTCGTTCCACCAGAACACGCTGGTCGGATGGTGGCCGGCCATCATGATCGCGGCGCGGTCCTTGCCCGAGATTGAGGTCACCCGCGCGTCGGGGTGTTTCGCGCGCAGCCAGTCGCCCAAGGTGTCGACCTTGAGGTTCCCGGGCCCCTTCGCCAGCGGATCGGCCACGCCGTCCACCGACACGCAGTAGACGCTGGAGCCGCTGTCGCGGTCGTACCAGGTGTTGGCGACGATGCCCGTGCGGCTGGGATGGTCGCCGGTCAGCAGGGTCGAATGGCCGGGGCAGGTCTCGGTCGAGCCATGGCTCTGGTAGCCCAGGTAGACGCGGCCGTCGGCCAGGCGCTTCAGGCCGCCCGTGTAGGTGGGCCGGTAGCGCTCGAACAGGCTCCAGGCGTACTGGTCGATGGCGATGGCGACCACCAGCTTGGGATCCCTCGGCGGCGGCGCGGCCCGGGCCGCCGCGCCCCCCGAAACGCCGAGCGCCAAGGCCAGCAGCAAACCCGCGATCTTCATCAAGCCGTCCGTACACTGGAACGCGGTCGCCCGCTGTCGCCGGGCAACGACGGGAAAAGCCGGCGAAAGGCCAGTGAACTTTTCTTGGCGCCGCCGCCGGCGGCTGGAGCGCTTGGCCAGCATGCGATCCTAGCGCGAACAAAATCAGACCTTCGCGGAATAAGAGATTGAAACAACCTGTACGATAAGGCCTATTCAGAACATCGTTCTCGACGCGCGGGTGGGGGCCCGGCGACGGATGCGAATCGCGGTCCGGAACCGCTCGCATCGCTAGGGATCGGGACCCCGAGACGCGGAGAGACGCCGCGACGGGAGGGGTGCATGTCACCGATCGGTCTGTTGTTGGCCCTGGCGGCCGGCTGGGCGCTGCTGCGGTTCTGGCTCGTGCCGCTCACGAAGAACAGTTGGAACGCCGCTGACCTGAAATCGAAGATGGCGCGCGCCGGATCGCTGGTCGTATTGGAGAAGAGCCGCGACCTCGTGGGCTTCGGCGCGATCGCCATCGCGGCGACGCTCACCTTCGTCCAGGTCGCCGGATGGATCGGCGGCGCGAACGCCGATTGGCCCCGCGCGGTGATCGGCGCGACGAGTTCGGTGTACGGGGCGCTGAAGGCGATCTCCGAAGGCTATGGCCTCGCCCTGACGATTCTGGGGTTGATCGGTGCCGCCATCGCCCTCTGGTTCGCCGCCCGGAGAGCCAAGCAACGGGTCGTCGAGGTCTGGATGAAGGAGGCGAACGCCACCTTCCAGAGCCTGCAGGCCGACCTCGGCCAGATCGAGGAGGCGCGCCAGGATCCGGCGCTCGCGCCGCAGGTCGCCGCGGTTGACGCGGCGATCTCGCAGATCATCGCCCAGGGCGAGCCCACGGCCGAAAACGCGCGGCAGCTCGACGCAGCGCGCGATCGGCTCGGGCAGGCCATGTCGTCCCTCGCCATCGCGTGGGCCGGCCGGCGCATCGACATCCCCGAACTCGCGGGCAAGCCCGAGGAGGCGCCGGTGGGGTCCGGTGCGCCCTGGCAGCGCTTTGCCCGCGTCCTGTCCAGCCGCAAGCTGGCCGAGGATCTCGGCATCGTCCGCAAGCCACTCGGCCGCGTGATCACCGGACTGTTGTTCGTCTCGCTGCTCGGCTGGTCGTCGGAACCCTTGGCTAACAGCCTGCGGCTCAGCCTCAACAACATGCGCGTCAGCGCCGCCCAAGATCAGGCGCAGCGGCAGCTCGACGGGATGATGTCGCGCCTACCGCCCGCGCCGCCCACGGCGAAGAAGGACGAGGACGACCCGCCGACGGCCGCCTCGCCGGCCGTCCAGCGCGCCTCGCAGCTCGTGGCGCGCGGGGTGATGCGCGACATGATCCGCCGAGGCCTCATCGCGCCGCCCCCCGGGCACGCCGCCGCGCTGCAAAGCCACGACCAAGCCGACGTCGTCCGCGCGGCGCTTCTGGGCGAGACGGTCGATCCGGAGACCCCGCACGCCGCGGTCCGGCAGGCGGCGGCCGACGCCGTGGCGGCCGGCGACGGGCCTGGCGCGTCCCACGCCGAGGCGCACATTCGCCGTCAGATCGAGCCGGTCCTCCAGCAGATCGCCGAGCGCGACCCACGCCGGCTAGACACCCTGCTCGCTCGGCTGGAGGCGCGCTACGCGACCCCGATGTCGGTGGCGGACGCCCAGGGCAAGCTGACGGAGAAGGTCATCGACGAGGTTTTCAGCAACCTCGACGCCAAGCCGCACGACGAGTTGGGCAAGCAGGCCCAGAAGCTCGGCAAGGAGTTCGGCAAGAAGACCGTGCAGACCTGGGTCGACGCCCAGACGAAGCAGTTCGTGACCCTGGCCCTCAGTGACGCGGCGTTGCCCGAGGTGGAGCGCGCGATGTTCCTAGAGTCGCGCCGGTCGACGCGCGACATGCTGGTGTCGCTGCGCGCGCCCGAGGCGCAGGTCTGGCGGCCCTCCGCAGCGACCTCGAAGGAGATCCAGGCCGCTTCGGCAGTGTCCGACATGATGGCCGCGGCCGACGACGGACCCGGCCGCCCGCCCCGGACGCCGGCCGGCTACGACGACCTGTTCCCCGCGGCCAACGCGCCAATTCCGCCTGAGCCCCCGGTTGGTGGCGGAGGAGGAGGAGGAGGCGGCGGCGGCGGCGGCGGTGCGGGCGGCGAGCGCTTCTCGCGCGCCCGCGCCTCGAGCTTCCACCTGGCCTCCAGCAGCTTCCGCGCGCGCGGCGTGATCGTCGGGCGGCCGATGACGGGACGCGCGCTGGACGTCAATGACATCCGTTGGTCGATCGCAGCGCCCGCCCGCGCGGACCAGCCGCATCGCGTGGCGGTCTCGCTCCGCATCGTCGACGCGCGCGGCGCGGCCGCATGGCGGCCCATCGGCAGCTTCGACGCCGGGGTGCTGAACCAGGGGGTCCGCTACGCCGCCGACCGCCGCGTGGTCGCCACCACGATCATCGCCGGCGACGGCCGCGTCGTCGGCCGCCAGACGTCGCTGCATCCCGCTCTGGCCGACACGCCGCTGGGCTGCCGGGTGGTGGCGGCGGATCGGCTCGTCGACACCTTCAGCTTCTCGCGGCCCGGGATCGGGCAGCTCACAATGGATCGCGTGGCCATGGGTGACTGGCTCGAAGTCGCGAAGATGGCGGAGGTCGGGTCGAGCGCGCCCTCGTGTCCGGTCGAGAAGCTCCGCGAGTATGCCAAGGAGGCCAAGCTGCAGCCGGTGCGCTTCTCGCCGGCCACGCGCAGTTCGATCGACAGCTTCATGGCGGGTCTGGGGCGGGCCACGCCGGGCAGCGAGGTGTTGCTCCGGCACGCCGACCGATGCGCGACCGGCCCGACGGCGCGCCTGGCCACTTGCCTCTGCACCAACCCTCCCAGCCTGCCGGCCCGCTATTGGTACCCAGAGGACCACACCTCCCAGGTGCGCGAACGCCAGGCGTCGCTGACCCCGGACTTCGCGTGGCTAAGGGGGTCCGCGCAGGGACTGGGGAACCTGGACTTCATCACCCACACCACCTTCGCGGTTCATGTCCGCGACACGGGCGAAGTGGATGAGACGACGGCCTACACCTTCATGTTCCCGGCGAGCGAACTCACGGCGCTGCGCCAGGAGGTCGTCCGGCGCACGCCCGGCTTCGTCGCCTCCGAGCTCAACGGGCCGAGTTATGGCGATTTCGTCCGCCCGCTGGAGGAGTTCGTGCTCGCCCAGCGCCTCGCCCGCGCCGCGCTGGACGGACAGCTCGGGCGGGATTTCCCGCTCGCCAAGCTGATCGCGCTCGAGAAGGCAACGCGACGCTACGTGCCCAACCAACCCACCCTGCGCTGGGAGCCAAGGGACGTGCAGGGTTTCGCACGCAAGCTGGACGAGACGAACCCCGACGGGGCGCGTCTCTTCCGGGCCGCCTACACGGACCAGGCGACCCGCATGCGCGACGGACGCCCGATGTGCGGACCGGCGTCGAAGTAGGCCTCACGCCTTCTTCTGCGCGGCGATCCAGCGGTCGACGCGGGTTTCCAGGACGGGGAGCGGGAGGGCGCCGGCGCCGACGACTAGGTCGTTGAAGCCGCGGATGTCGAACTTCGGACCCAGGGCCTCGCGGGCGCGGGTGCGCAGCGCCAGGATCTTCACCATGCCGACCTTGTACGACGTGGCCTGGCCCGGCGTGACGAAGTAGCGGCGGATCTCGGAGCGGATCTTGCCTTCGGGCTGCGGGGAGTTGGCGCGGTAGAAGTCGAGCGCCTGCTGCTCGCTCCAGCCCTTGGCGTGGATGCCCGAGTCGACCACCAGGCGGATGCCGCGCCAGATCTCGCGGCCCAGCCGGCCGAAGTCGCTGTAGGGGTCCTGGTAGAAGCCCATCTCCTTGGCCAGCAGCTCGGAGTAGAGGCCCCAGCCCTCGACATAGGCGCCGTAGTTGTACTGGCCGCGGAACTTCGGCAGGCCGGTCATCTCCTGGGCCAGCATGATCTGCATGTGATGCCCGGGCCAGCCCTCGTGGTAGGCGGTGCCCTCCAGCTCGAAGGTGGGCGTGGCGGCCGTGTCGGCCAGGTGGACGTAGAAGATGCCCGGCCGCGAGCCGTCGGGCGCGCCCGAGGAATAGTGCGCCGCACCGCCCGGCTCCTCCCGGAAGCTCTCGACCCGCTTCACGATCAGGTCCGACTTGGGCAGGCGGCCGAACACGGTGGGCAGCTTGGCCTTCATACCCGCGAGGTAGCCCTCGGCGAGCTTCAGGTACTCGGCGCGGCCGGCGTCGTCGTTGGGCAGGAAGAATCGCTTGTCGGTGCGCATGAAGACGAAGAACTCTTCGAGTGACCCCGCGAAGCCGATCTTGGCCTTCAGCGTCTCCATCTCGCCGCGGATCCGCTTCACCTCGCTGAGACCCAGCTCGTGGATCTGGTCGGCGGTCATGTCGGTGGTGGTCTCGTCGCGCAGCTTGGCGGCGTAGTAGGCCGCGCCGTCGGGCAAGGCGCCGGCGCCTTTGGCTTCCGCCGGCGTGTTGGCCTGGTCGGCCGCGAGCCAGGCGCCGATCCGGTCGTAGGCGGGCTTCATCTGGCCGGTCATGGCGGCGGTCACCGCGGCCAGCATCCGGCCTTCGGTCGCCGCGTCGATCTTGCCCGCCGCGCGCAGCTTGGCGAGCTTGGCCGTCGCGTCGGCGTAGAGCGCCGAGTCCTTGCCGGTGTCGAACGGCGCGCCCGTGGTGAGGCGACGGACCTCCTCGATCGACTGGACGTAGGCGAAGCGGGGCATGCGCACGCCGGCCGCCGCCGAGGCCTGGGCGCGCGCCAGGGTCTGATCCAGCGCCGGACCGATGGCGGCGACGCGGGCGATGTAGGCCTCCATGTCGGCGGGCGTGTCGACGCGGTGCTGGTTGATCAGCAGGTTCGGCAGCTGGGTGTGCCGGCCGCCGCGGGCCAGGACGTACTCGTGGCCGCGCCACCTGTGGTCGGCCTCGGCGCGCTCGAGGGCCAGCACCCACATGTCATAAGAGGTGCGGGCGTCCTCCCCCAGCTTGTCGACCGGGAACCTCGCCTTCATCTCGGCGACGCTCTTCCGGCGCCAGGCGAGGGCCCGGTCAGCGGCGGCCTGGCTCTCGTCGTCGAGCTTGTCGTACTGCTCCTTGCGGCCCAGGCGGGTCAGCCGCTCGGGGCTCATCCGCAGTTCCTGCTCGAACTGGGCGTCGAGCCAGGCGGTGAGGTCGGCGTCCGCGGCGGAGGCGCCGGTCGCGACGGCGGCGAGGGCCAGGCCAAATCCGAAATCTCGGCGGGACAGACGCATGGGAACACTCCTGACGATTGCGCCCGAGGCGTAGCCAACTTCGCCGCGGCCCGCCAGCCGCTCGCGCTTTACGCCGGCCGCGGCGGCCCTTAGGCAGGAGCCTGGACACGGGGAATACACGTATGGCTTCCGGGCTGGTCGCGCTGCTGGACGACGTCGCGGGGATCGCCAAGCTCGCGGCGGCCTCGGTGGACGATGTCGGCGCCGCCGCGAGCAAGGCGGGCGTCAAGGCGGCCGGCGTGGTGATCGACGACGCGGCGGTGACGCCGGGCTACGCCGTGGGATTCACGCCCGACCGCGAGCTGCCGATCGTCTTCAAGATCGCACTGGGGTCGCTGCGCAACAAGTTCGTGTTCCTGCTCCCGGGCGCCCTTTTGCTGAGCGCCTTCGCCCCCTGGGCGGTGACGCCCCTTCTCATGCTGGGGGCCTCGTTCCTCTGCTACGAGGCCGCGGAGAAGATCGTCGGGGCGCTTCTCCATCACGACGGCGCCGACGAACCGGAAGAGCTGGCGCTGAGCTCGGCGGAGCTGGAGAAGCAGAAGGTCTCGGGCGCCATCCGCACCGACATGATCCTATCGGCCGAGATCATGGCCATCGCCCTGAACGACGTCACCAGCCAGCCGCTGGCGCTGCAGGCCGCGGCGCTGGCGATCGTCAGCGTCGGCATCACCGCCGGCGTCTATGGCGTCGTGGCCCTGATCGTGAAGATGGACGACATCGGCCTGCACCTGTGCGGGCGCAGCAACCGCGGCTCCCAGGCGCTGGGCCGCGGCCTGGTGAAGGCGATGCCGGTCATTCTCGACCTGCTCACCAAGGTGGGAACCGCCGCCATGCTCTGGGTCGGGGGCGGCATCATCGTCCACGGGCTGGAGCACTTCCATGTGCCGGGCGTGCATCCGGCGGTGGAGGCCCTGACGCACTGGGCCGGCCAGGTCCCGGCCGTCGGGGCGGTGACCAGCTGGCTGGCCTTCGCCGTGGCCTCTGCGGCGGTGGGCCTGGTCTGGGGCGGCCTGATCGTCGGCGTCCTCCACCTGATCCCGAAGCGGAAGGCGGCTTAGGGCGGTCCTTCCTCCTCTCCTCCCCCTACGGGTGAGAAGAGGCGCCGAGCTCTTCTACTTGATCCGCACGTACCGGTACGGGTCGGCCTCGCCGTTGCGATATTCGCCGCGCAGGTCGGGCTTGCCGTCGCCGTCGGTGTCGTAGATCGCGACGTCGGGATTGCCGTCCCGGTCGGCGTCGAGGATCAGGGCGTCGATGCGGCCGTCGCCGTCGTCGTCGTAGTAGAAGGTCAGGGCCTCGCGCTTGTCGTCGGGCTCCATCACCTCGTAGTCCTGCTTGCCGTCGCAGTCCTCGTCGACCGTGTAGCGGACGCCCTTGGGCTTGGTCGTCGCCTCCTCCGCCAGGGTCTTGGACTCGCAGGTCGACCGCTGGGCGACCTTCGTGATCCGGTCCTCTTTGCGCGCCAGGAAGGCGTTCACGTCCTCGGCCGAGACGGCGTAGTTCATTCCTTCGCCAGGGCCCTTGAAGCTGTTGATGCCGATCACCTGCAGGCTGTCGTCGATCAGCGGGCCGCCCGAATTGCCGGGATTGATCGGCGTCTGGGTCTGGATGACCGTCGCCTTGTGCTGCAGGCCGCTTTCAGTGTCCCAGGCGTAGTCGCGGCGGATCTGGCTGACGATGCCGCGCGTGTAGGTCCAGGACTGCCCTTTGGGATGGCCGATGGCGTGGACGTCGGCGCCCACCTGCACTGTCTGGGTCGCCGCCATCTTCAGCGGCTTCGCCTGGGCGGGGACCTCGGACACCTGGAGCAACGCGAGGTCGGCCACCTCGTCGCGACGGATCACCTTGGCCATCTTCAGGTCAGCCTCGACGATCTCGGCGCCCTCGACCTTGGGTTTGAACACCACGCCCACCTCGGCGTAGTCGCCCACCACGTGGAAGTTGGTGACGATCTTGCCGTCGGCGCTGACCAGCACGCCCGAGCCCAGCGCATCCTTGGTGACGATCAACACCACCGACGGCGAGGCCGCCTGATAGACCTGGGTCTCCTTGGCGCCGCGGGTCAGCGAACGGCCCTCGGGCGCGAGGCCGGACAGGGCCTTGTCGTAGGCCCGCGCGGCCCCGGCGCCGAATCGCACCCTGGGCGCCGCCTTGCCGGACGGCGCGCCCGAAGCCTGGCCCAGCGGCTGCCCCAGCACAGCTTCCGGTGGCGCTGCGCTTGCGTATGATGCCGCCGACAGGGCCATGCACGCCGCGCCGACTCGGAGCCACTTCATGGCCAAAACCCCCCGCACAAGAGCCTGTCGGGTTCAGATGGGTTCATCTGAACCCGATGAACGGGCTCGATCTCGTTGCTTTGGAGCGCGTCTGTCCGGCGAAACCGGTATCCACTTTCGCCTGACGCGCTCGCGTTCGCTTCGGCGGAGCCTAGCGGCATGGTTGTGGCTCACAAGCTTGATTGTGGCGGCGCCGTTCGCCGCGCGGGCGCAGACCGTGGAGGCGCGGATCGCGGCCGCCCGGCAGCTCTACGATGACGGGCGCGCGATCCAGGCGCGCGGCGCGCTGATCCGCCTCGCCGACGGTCCCGACGCCCGCACGCCCCCGGCGCAGAAGCGGGTGCTGGGCGCGCTGCTGGATGTCTGCATCGCCAGCTATGCCGACGACTGCGTCATCGCCTATGCGGAGCGATACGTGGCCGCGGCGAAGCCGGCCGACGATGTGACTCCCGTCGTCAGGGCCGAGCTGGCGCGGGACGCCGGCTACTATTTCGACGCCTATCGCCTGGCGCTGGACCGCCCGGAGGTCACCGCCACGATCTTCGACTGGGCGCCGTGGCAGACGGAGAACCCCGCGGGGGTCGAGCTGTATCTCCGTCGCCAAGTGCTGGGCGCCAAGGTGGCGATGGCCCAGGGCAAGCCCGCCTTGGCCCTGGAGTTCCTGGACCGGTCGCTCGCGCTGACGGCCTCGCTGCAGGACCTGGGGGCCAGCCGCCGGGCGGTGGCCCAGCACCTGGCCCAGGCCATCGCATTGCTGGCGGAGCTGGGCCAGACCGAGCGGGCCTACGGCCTGATGACCGCCACTGGCGGGTTCGTGGGCGACACCCTGCCGCCCCGGAGCGTGGACGCCGGACTGTTCGCGGTCACGGCCGCGAGCCTGCTGGGCGATGTGGGCGACCTCAAGGGCGCGGCGCGGATGCTGGCCCAGGCCGCGCCGGTCCTGCAGGCGATGGAGCTCGACGAGACGACCCGCGACTGGCTGCTGGGCACGACGCTGCGCCTGCAGGCGGCGATCGCCGCGCCGCAGGGCGACGTGACGACGGCGCGGCGCGCCATCGACACCCATCCGATGGGCCGCTTCTACAACCAGCCCGGCCGCACGCCCGAGAGCCGGGACGAGGTGGCCTATCTCGCGGCGCGGGCGCTGACGGCGGCGGTGGAGCGCAAGGCGGATCCCGTGGCGCTCACCGCCCTGACCGCGACGCCGGACGACCTGGCCAGCGATGCGGCGACACAGCGCGAGATCGCCGTCTTCCGGAACTTCGGCCGCCTGATGCTGATGCCCTCGGGGCCCGAGCGCGGCCGCGTGCTCGCCGAATTCGCGCGCCAGACCCGCGACGAGGCGGTGGCGTCGGTGGCGGCCACGCCGGGCGCCTGGTACCGACCCAGCCCGATCGACAAGGTGCTGCTGGCCCTGGCGCTCAGCGGCGCCGATGCGGACGGCGCGGACCGGGGCGACCTCGCCTTCGGCCTCCTACAGCTGAGCTCGCGCTTCGGCCCCTCCTTCGACTCCGACGCGCTGACGGCGCTGGGCCAGGCGAAGACCACCGCCGAACGCGAGACGATCCACCAGGCGCTGCGGCTGCGTGCGGGCCGCGATCGCGTCGAGCGGGCCACTATTCAGGCGGTCGTCTCCCGGCCGCCCGGCGCCGGCGCAGCGCGGTTCGAGCCCGCCGCCCTGAAGGACTTCCTCGCCATCGCCGACGGCGTCGACGGGGCGGAGCGGGCGGCCATCCGGGCCGGCGCGCCCATGTCCGGCGCCAATGTGGTGGCCCTGAAGCGCTTCCAGGCGGCGCTGGCTCCAGACGAGACGGCGCTCAGCGTGTCGCTCACCGTGGGCGGCCTGGACTATATGTGCGTACGCCGCGACGCCACCTTGCGCTTCCGCCGCAACACAGAGCTGTCGCGCCTGGTCCTCGACGTCCGGCTGCTGAACGTCGCCCTGACAGCCACCCATGCCCCCGACGAGGACGCCGACGCGCAGTTTCCGGTCGAGACGGCCGTCCGCCTCTACGACGACCTGATCCGCCCGTTCGAAGGCTGCCTGAGGCCGGGCGACCGGATCGTGTGGCTGGCTCCGGTCGCAGACTTCTCGGTTCCGCTCGCGGCGCTGCTGCCGGCGCCGCCGCCCCGCCTCGGCGAGGGCTGGGACCTTTCCCGGGCCGACTGGCTCGTGAAGCGCCACGCCATCAGCTATCCGGGCTCGGCCGCCATGGTCGTCGCCACCCGCGGCCGCCCGCCCGAGGCCGGCGCCGCGCCAGACTTCCTGGGCGTGGGCGACCCGGTCCTCACAGGCCGGACCCTCGACGGTCAGGTGCGCGGCAAGGCCTTGCTGCGGGGCGTGCGCGGCGAGGAGATCGCCGAACTCGCGCCGTTGCCCGACACCGCCGAGGAGCTGCGGATCTCGGCCCGGGGCTTCCGCGCGCCGCGGCTGCTCCTGCAGGGTGACGCGACCGAGCACAATGTCCGCGGTGAGCTCGCCCACGGCTACCGCTACCTCTCTTTCGCGACCCACGGCCTGATCCGTGACGACCTGCAGGGCCTCTCCGAGCCTGCCCTGGTGCTGACGCCGGTCGCCATGGCCGACCCGACGGACGACGGCCTGCTCACCGCCTCGGAGATCGCGGACTTCTCGCTGGCCGCCCGGTTCGTGGCGCTGTCGGCCTGCAACACGGCCAACTTCGACCTGGCCCAGATGGCCCGGGAGCTGCCGGCCCTGGCCTCGGCCTTCGCCGTCGCCGGCGTGCCCGCGACCCTAGGCACGCTCTGGCCGGTCAACTCCGAGACCGGCAAGGCCGTGGTCTCCGACACCTTCACGCGCCTGCGCGACCGCCCGCCCGCGGTGGCCCTCGCCGAGGCCCAGCGCGCCTTCCTGGCCGCTCCGCCCAGCGGCCCCTACCTGCACCCCCGCTTCTGGGCGCCGTTCATCGTGTTGGGGGACGGGGGGTAGGCCAGACGCCGCTTGCGGGCGCCTCGTGGCGGGTGTTCTTCATTCCAGACGGGATAGGTGGGGGAATTCGGCATGACGAAGCGGTGGCGAGAGCTGGCTGGCGTCGTCCTGGCGGGGCTGCTTGCGACGGCGGCGCAGGCGGCGGATAACGGGCGGAGGCTGGTCCTTGTCACCCTGGACGGCCTGTCCTGGACCGAGGTCTTCCGCGGCGCCGATCCGGCGCGGGCCGCCGACCCCCAGTTCACGGCGGAGCGGGAGTCGATCCGCAAGACATTCCTCGACACGCCTGACCGGGCGGCCGCGCTGATGCCCTTCCTGCACGGCGTGGTGGCGAAGCAGGGCGTGCTGCTCGGCGACCGCGACCACGGCGGCTGCGCGGCGGTGGCCAACGAGCAGTGGTTCTCCTATCCGGGCTACAACGAGATCCTGACCGGCAAGCCGGATCCCGACATCAGGTCCAACGCACACGGCCCCAACCGCAACGTGACCTTCCTGGAATGGCTCAACCGCCGCCCCGGCTTCGCGGGGCGGGTGCAGGCTGTCGCCTCGTGGAACGTCTTGGCCGACATTCTGAATCCGCCACGCAGCGGTTTGCCCCTGAACGCGGGATGGGAAGACGCGCCCGCACGCACGCCGGCCGAGGCGCGGATCGCCGCGATGCAGGCCGGCGCGCCGCCCATCTGGCTGACGGTGCGGCTCGACACCTTCACCCACGCCTATGCGCTGGAGACGCTGAAGCGGCAGAAGCCGCGCGTGCTGTACGTGGCCTACGGCGAGACCGACGACTTCGCCCACGACGGGCGCTACGACCAGGTGCTGCGAGCCGCACGGCATGCCGACGCCTACATCGAGCAGATCTGGAAGGCGCTGCAGGCCGATCCGGACTACGCGGGCAAGACCACCCTCATCGTCACCACCGACCACGGCCGCGGAACGGGCGGCGGCGCGAGCTGGAGGAACCACGGGCCTAAGTTAGAAGGCGCGGACGCGGTGTGGATCGGGATGCTGGGGCCTGGCGCGGCAAAGGTGCGCGCGCCGCAGGGTTGCGCCTCGTCCAGCCAGATCGCGGCGACCGCGCTGACGGCGCTGGGCCTGGATTGGAAGACGTTCGACCCCGCGGCCGGCCCGCCGCTGGAGATTGCGGCGCCCTAGACCTGTCCCACGTCGAGCTCCGGCGGAGGGGGCGAACGGAATCGCTATTGCCAAGCTTGGCGCCGCCATTGCAGGTTGCTGGCGGGGGATGTGCGCGGATTGGAAGAATTCCGAGGCGCCCTCGTGTCGCGTAAGTGGGGGCGTTCGTGGCCAATCCAGTTCCATCCACCGGGCCGTCGCCCCTCACCGGCGACGCGCTCATCGACGCCATGACCAGCGGTTACCGCTGGACCCTCGGTCCCGACCGGACAATCGACTGGTCGGTGTCCGGCGGGTTCGCAGGCGAGAGCTTCGCCTCCGCCGAGAAGGTGCGGCTGGGTGTGCAGGCGGCGTTGGACGCCTTCGCGACGTTCGCCAACGTGCGGTTCAACTTCGTGGGGACGTTCGCCGACCCCGGCGCGGCGGTCGCGGCCGGGAGCGACATCAATGTTGGCCTGAGCGGCGATACGCGGCTGGTCGGCGACGACAGCGAATTCTGGGCCCTCGGCTACTTCCCGACCTCGGAGTTCGAAGCCGGCCGCTATCCTGGCGTGCCGGGCGACGTGTTCCTCAACACCAACAGCGGCGTGACGCAGCTCGTGGACTTCGTGCCCGGCGCCACGGGCTATCTGCTGCTGATGCACGAGCTGGGCCACGCGGTGGGGCTCAAGCATCCCCACGACGACGGCGGCTCCGGCCGGCCCACGCTCAGCGGAATCGGCCTGGAGGGGCTGGAGTTCGACTGGGGCACGATCATGGCCTACTCCAGCGAAGGCGATGACCCCGAGTTCTTCCCCATCACGCCCATGCTGCTGGACGTCATGGCGCTGCGGGCGCTCTACGGGCCGAACATGGCGACGAACGTGGGGAACGACACCCACCTCGTCCGCGCCTACGGCACTTACAGCACCCTGTGGGACGCCGGGGGGCACGACACCATCGATGTCGCCGCCTCGATCCGCGGCTGGCACATCTACCTGCCCGACGACCAGATCTCGACCACCGACCCGGTCAACGTCGGCATGGCGGTTCCGCTGGACGAGATCGACCTCGACACGCCTCAGTCGCTGACGTGGCTGATGGGCGACATTGAGGACGTCCGCGGCTCGGCGCAGGCCGACGAGCTCATCGGCAACGTCCTGCGCAACCAGCTATTCGGCAACGGCGGCGACGACTATCTCGACGGTTGGGACGCGAACGACACGCTGGACGGCGGGCTGGGCGACGACGTGGTGTGGGGCGGGCTGGGCGACGACTCGATCTCCGACCCAGGTGGCGTCAACTACCTGCGCGGCGAAGAGGGCAATGACCGGATCGTCGGAGGCTCGGGCTTCGACGACATCAATGGCAACATGGGCGACGACACCGCCTCGGGCGGCCTCGGCGAGGACTGGGTGGTCGGCGGCAAGGACAACGACAGCCTGTCGGGCGGCGACGCCTACGACCTGGTCTACGGCAACCTCGGCGACGACACCTGCGACGGCGGCGACGGCAACGACATCGTCCGCGGCGGCCAGCAGAACGACGTCCTCATCGGCGGCAGCGGCGACGACTACCTGTCGGGCGACCGCGACAACGATACGATCACCGGCGGACTGGGCGCCGACACGTTCCACAGCTTCGGCGAAGCGGGGATCGACCGGGTCACCGACTTCAGCCGCGCTCAGGGCGATCGTGTCCTGCTCGACCCGGGGACGACCTACACCTTGGCCCAGTCAGGCGCGGACACGGTGGTCAGCATGACCGGGGGCGGCCAGCTGATCCTGGTCGGCGTCTCGATGTCCTCGCTGGCCGATGGCTGGATCGTGGTCGGCTAGACCGTCAGGATGTCCTTGCTGCGGTCGGCGTCGGCGTCCTTGGGCAGGAAGGCCAGCATGGGCGCGGCCCAGCGCTCGGCGTCCTCGCAGGTGAGCCGGGCTCCGGCGTTCGCCGCCTTGGTCAGGTGACGATAGAATTCCGAGGCGGCCAGGGTCATCTTGAAGTCGGTGGCGATGGACTGAAGGGTGGTCGCCTGGGCCAGCATGGCGCGCATCGCCTGTTGCGGATCGGACTCCGCCGCGGCCGCCGCCGCGCGGATGATCTTCAGGGCCTGGTTGATCTTCTGCTGGTAGGGCGTTTCCGAGCCGTCGGTCTTGCGCTTGAGCGGGCCGGCGTAGTCGCCCGAGTTGAACCGGCGGCGGTCGGGGCCGATGTAGCCGACGCCCTCGACCCAGTCGCGGTCCCGGAGCGTCACGGCCTCGAGCCGGCGCAGCAGGTCCTTCATGCTGTAGGGCTTGCGAAGGAACTCGTGCACGCCGGCGTCGCGCGCGGCCAGGATCATCGCCGCCGTGGCCGCGCCCGTGATGGTGATGACCGGCGCCTTGCGGCAGCTCCAGGTCGAGCGCCGCAGCTTGCGCACGAAGCCCAGGCCGTCGACCCGTTCGTCGCCCAGCTCGACCACGATGATCTGCGGATCGCAGGTCTCCGCGATCTTCAGCGCCCGGTCCGTGTTGCCGGCGATCCAGACGTGGCTATGGGCGATGTCGCGCATCAGCTCGCTGAACAGACGCGCACTCGCAGGTTGCGGGTCGGCGATCAGCACCCGCTTAAGCTTAGGCGCCATCTTGTCGATGATGCGTTTATCGCCGTCGAACAAAGGTTTAGCTCCCACCTGTCGGCGGTCGTTTTACCCGTTCATGAGTAAAGGATCGTTTGATGCGCGGCTGCGACCAAGCTGCGCATCAATCGTGGAAGGGGTCCCGCATCAGGATGGTGTCGTCGCGCTGCGGGCTGGTGGACAGCAGGGCGACGGGCGCCCCGATCAGCTCCTCGATGCGGCGGACGTACTTCACCGCGCTGGCCGGCAGGTCCTTCCAGGAACGGGCGCCCTGGGTGGTCTCGGACCAGCCCTCCATCTCCTCGTAAACCGGCTCGAGCTGGCCCTGGGCCTTGAGGCCGGCAGGCAGGTAGCCGATCTCCCGGCCGTCCAGGCGGTAGCCGGTGCAGATCTTCAGGGTGGGCAGGCCGTCCAGCACGTCCAGCTTGGTCAGCGCGATGCCCGAAATGCCGTTCAGCGCCACAGACTGGCGCACCAGGGCGGCGTCGAACCAGCCGCAGCGGCGCGAACGGCCGGTGACGGTGCCGAACTCGCGGCCGACCGTGCCCAGGTGCTGGCCCACCTCGTCGAACAGCTCGGTGGGGAACGGGCCCTCGCCGACCCGGGTGGTGTAGGCCTTCACAATGCCCAGCACATAGCCTGGCCCCTTCGGCCCCAGGCCCGAACCGGCGGCAGCCTGGCCGGCCACGGTGTTGGACGACGTCACATAGGGATAGGTGCCGTGGTCCACGTCCAGCAGGGCGCCCTGGGCGCCTTCGAACAGCACCCGCTTGCCGGACTTCACAATGCCGTCGAGCTTCAGCCATGCCGGCTGGGCGTACGCGAGGATCTGCGGCGCCAGGCCCTCCAGCTCGGCCAGCAGCGCGGCGGCGTCGACGGGCGGAAGGCCGAGACCCGCGCGCAACGGCGCATGGTGGGCCAGCAGGCGGTCGATCTTGGCCTCCAGCGCCTCACGGTCGGCGAGGTCGGCCACGCGGATGGCGCGGCGGCCCACCTTGTCCTCGTAGGCCGGGCCGATGCCGCGGCCGGTGGTGCCGATCTTGTTCAGGGCGGCGGCTTCGCGCGCCTGGTCCAGGTCGCGGTGGATGGGGAGGATCAGGCAGGCGTTGTCGGCCAGCACCAGCAGGTCGGGGCCGATCTCGATCCCCTGGGCGCGGATGCCCTCGATCTCCTTCAGTAGATGCCAGGGATCGACGACCACGCCGTTGCCGATGATCGACAGCTTGCCCTGGACCACCCCCGAGGGCAGCAGCGAGAGCTTGTAGGTCTGGTTGCCCACCACCAGGGTGTGGCCGGCGTTGTGGCCCCCCTGGAACCGCACGACCACATCGGCGCGATTGCTCAGCCAGTCGACGAGCTTGCCCTTGCCCTCGTCGCCCCACTGGGCGCCGATCACGGTGACGTTGGCCATCTGGATACGATCTCCCGACCTGCCCGGAGAACGCGCCCAAGCCCTTCGACAGGTGCTCGGCAAAGGCGCGGAGATCAAAATGCGGCGCCGGTCTAGACGAAGTGGGCCTCGCCCTCAAGACCCGTGCGCGCTATCTCGCAGGCCATGGACATCCCGCGCTTCCATCTCGCCTTCCCCGTCCGCGACCTGGCGGAAGCCCGCGCCTTCTACGGCGAGCTGCTTGGCTGCCCGGAGGGCCGCTCCAGCGACGAGTGGGTCGACTTCGATTTCTACGGCCATCAGATCGTGGCCCATCTGTCGCCCGACGAAGTGGGTCATAGGGCGACGAACGCCGTCGACGGCCACGACGTCCCGGTGCGCCATTTCGGCGCCATCCTGACCCTGCCGGAGTGGGAGGCCCTGGCCGAGAAGCTGAAGGCGGCCGGTACGAAATTCGTGATCGAGCCCAACATCCGCTTCAAGGGCCAGCCTGGCGAGCAGGCGACGATGTTCTTCCTGGATCCCTCCGGCAACGCGCTGGAGTTCAAGGCCTTCGCCGACGACAGCATGGTGTTCGCGAAGTGACCGCCCTCGCCGTTTCGCTGGCCGACATCGAGGCCGCCGCCGAGCGCATCAAGGGCGTCGCCGTCGAGACGCCGCTGCTGGAGAGCGCCGCGCTGAACGAGCGCCTGGGCCTGCGCGTGCTGATCAAGCCCGAGACCTTGCAGCGCGTGGGCGCCTTCAAGTTCCGCGGCGCCTACAACCGGCTGGTCCAGCTCAGCGAGGACGAGCGCAAGCGCGGCGTGGTGGCGTTCTCGTCGGGCAACCACGCCCAGGGCGTGGCGCTGGCGGCGAAGCTGTTGGGGATCCCGGCGCTGATCGTCATGCCGGCCGACGCGCCGAAGGTGAAGGCCGACGCCACCGCCGGCTACGGCGCCGAGGTGAAGTTCTACGATCGCCTGACCGAGAGCCGCGAGAAGATCGCCGCCGCCATCGCCGAGGAACGCGGGGCGGTCGTCGTGCCCGCCTTCGACGATCCGCACATCATCGCAGGCCAAGGCACGGCAGGCCTGGAACTGGTTCGCCAGGCCGAGGCCCGCGGCGCCAAGCTGGACATCGTGATGTCGCCCTGCAGCGGGGGCGGGCTCTTGGCCGGGATCGCCACCGCGGTGAAGGCCCTGTCGCCGTCGACGAAACTGATCGGGACCGAGCCCGCGGGCTATGACGACACGCTGAAGTCGCTACAGGCCGGCGTGCGCACGCCGATGACGCCGACGCATCGCACGCTGTGTGACGCGCTGGAGACCCCCTGCCCCGGCGAGCTCACCTTCCCGATCCTGCAGAAGCACGTGGCCGACGTCGCGGTGGTGACCGACGCCGAGGTCGCGGAGGCGGTGCGCTATGCGGCCTCGGTGCTGAAGCTGGTGGTCGAGCCCGGCGGCTCGGCCTGCCTGGCGGCGCTGCTGGCGGGCAAGGTCGACCTGAAGGGCGCCAACACCCTGGGGCTGGTCCTGTCGGGCGGCAACATCGACCCCGAGCAGTTCGCCAAGATCCTGCGCCGCGAGCTCTAAGCCGACTTAAAGCGGGCTTCATCGGCCCGCCCTAGGCTGGCGCCATGGACCCGTTGCGCCCCAACGCACCGACGCCGATCGCCCCGACCGCGACACCGGCAGACCTGCGCGCGGGGCTGGCCGCCGCGCTGGCCCGGGCCCTGCCTGATGTTCCCGCTCCGGCCCAGGGGACGCCTACCGAGGCCGTCGCCAGGGCGCGCGCCGACGCGGCCGGCCGGCAAACGACCCTGGGGCCCGTGCTGGCCGACCTGGCCAAGACGCTGGACGCGCCCGCGCTGCCGCCCGGCCTGAAGGCGGCCATCGCCCAGGTCCTGGCGCGCCAGCTGCCGAGCGACCCGCCCCCGACCGCCCAGGCGCTGAGGGCCGCCGTCGCCCAGTCCGGACTGTTCCTGGAAGCCAACCTAGCGGCCGGCCGCGAGGCTCCGCTCGACCTCAAGGCCGCCCTGCTGGTGCTGCAACAGGCCCTGGCGCCCGAGGCCGCCCGCCCCACGCCACGCCGACCCGCCGCGCCCGGCGTCGCGCCACCGACCCGCGAGGGCGCGCTGGCCGGCCAGCCGCCCGCGAGGGCCACGCTGGATCCCGACGCGCCGGCCTCCGAACTGGCCCACCGCCTTCGCGACGAGGTCGACCAGGCCCTGGCGCGCCAAACCTTGCATCAGCTCGCCTCCCTGCCCGACGGTCCGGGCGCGCGCTGGATGTTCGAGCTGCCCCTGGCGACGCCCCAGGGCGCGGCCATCGCCCAGTTCGCCATCGATCAGGACGAGCCCCGCCGCGACGAGCCGGGCGATCCGGCCGTCTGGCGCACCCGCTTCTCGCTGGACCTGCCCCAGCTCGGACCCGTGCATGTGCACCTGCGGATGGACGGCGACCGGAGCGCCGTCACCATCTGGGCCGAGACGCCGGAGGGGCTGGCGCGGCTCAGCGAACACGGCGGCGAGCTGGTCGCGGAACTGGGCGCCGACGTCGCGTTCCGGCCGGGCTCTCCCGCCGGCGCCGCGGCCGCGCCGGGCCGCCTGCTGGATCGCCGCTCATGAGCGCCCCCGACAAGCCCGAGTTGGCGGTGGCCCTGCGCTACGATGCGCCCGACGCGCCCAAGGTGGTCGCCGTGGGTCGCGGCGAGGTCGGCCAGCGCATCATCGACGCGGCCCGGGAGTACGGGGTGCCGGTCGAGCAGAACGCGGGCCTGGCCGAGGCGCTCTCGACGATCCCGCTGGACGAGCACATCCCGGAGCAACTCTACGAGGCGGTCGCGGTGATCATCGCCTTCCTGCTGCGCGCCTCGGCGACGACGCCCGGGCGGGCCGCGCACCGCTAGACGGCGGGAGCGCCCTCACCCAGCCAGCGGTGGCGCACCTCGGCCAGGACCTTGAGGCCCTCGGGGTCGACGATCTTGCCGGCCGAGCAGGTGTCGCAGGGCGAGCGCTTTTCCTGGGTCCCGACCAGCTCCCGCCGCCACGCGGCGCCGGGGCCGCTCAGGAAGGCGTGGTAGATGGTCTCGTAGTCGCGCAGGTTGCCGTAGGTGTAGCCCTCGTGCTCGGGCCGGTCGCTGCGGATATGGCAGCAAGGGGCGAGCTGGCCGTTGTAGCCGATCACGAAGTGCGCGAACGGGAAGAAGCAGGGGGCCGTGCGCTTCGCCTGCGTCTGGATATCGTCGATCAGGCCGCCGCGGTCGGTGCCGTGCCGATAGAAATTGATGCCCCGCACCTCGATCTCGAGCTTGCGGTGCGGCGCCTTGGCGATCGCGAACTCCTGGCTCCGGAGCGTATGGATCTGGGCGGAGATGCCCATGCGCACCGAGATCTCGTTGATGCGGTTCACCACGTAGAGATCGCTGTACTGGTCGCCGCGCTTCAGGTGGATCGAGACGTGCAGATAGTCGAGGCCGGCGTCGGCGAGCCGGTCGATGAGGCCCGGCTCCAGATAATCGCCGTTGGAGTAGATCATGATCCGGGAGTTCGGGACACGGGCGCGCGCCTCGCGGATGCGCTCCAGGATCGACAGGTCGGCCAGAGGCTCGTTGTAATAGTTGAGGATCAGGTTCCTGCGGTAGTCGATGTCGCCCAGGCCGCTAAGGATCTTCTCCCAGATGTCGGCGGGCATGAACTGGTTGGGACCGATCCGGTCGCCGACAACGTTCGGGCAATAGGAACAGCGGCGGTTGCAGTACGAGTGGGTCTCGAGCTCGACCCGATCGATGGCCTTCGCGAAGACGCTTCGCGCCACCGCGAGGTCCGAGATTTCGGAAAACATCTCGCGACCGGCGTACATGGGACGAACCGTCTAAATCTCAACCACCGGTTACGACTCCCGGCAGCTGCTCCCTAGCACGCCGGCGTTCCGCGCACCAAGGCGCAGCGCGGCTGCGCTAGGCGAAGACATCTTCAGGCTTCACCGAGAGCTGACGATAGAGGTCGGCCCAGGCGGCCGCCCAGATCACGTAGTAGCCGCCGGTGAGGAAGGTTAGGGCGAGGATCCCGATCATCAGCCAAGGCAGGCCGATCGCACCCAGCACGCTGCGGGGATCCTTGGCCATCTCGGCCGCGATCGTGGTGAAGTTCAGGCCGGCGGCCAGCACAATGCCTCCCAGGATCACCACGTAGGCGATCGTCGTCAGACCGAACACGCCGAGCGCCACGAGGAACATCTTCCAGGTGTGACGCCGCGTGAACCGCCAGGACTCGGTGAAGCGGAAGGTGCGTTCTACGAACGCCATCACGGGCGCCATGGACCACCGAAGCAGCCACCAGATGAGCGCGCCGACCATCGCTGGCGGCGCGATCAGGAAGAGCGGGATCATCAGTAGCGCCCCGATCCCCGATTTGCTCAAGAGCGCGCCGACGCCGATGAACAGCATCCAAGGGATCATGAAGGCGATGAAGCCCGCCATGTAGACGAAGAAATAGAGGATCGCGATGAGCACGAACCACCACTCGCCGGGTCCCACCTTCATAAACATGAAGGCGCGCTCCTCGGGGCGAAGCATTGCGCGGAACACCGCCGTCGGGAGCAGCAGCAACAGCGCCAACGACGAGAGGTAGGTGAGCGGCACGAACCGCATGGCCTGCTGCTGCGCGGCCATGACCTCCGGCCCCAGGTCGCCCCCCGCCGCCACCATGGCGGCGAAGCCCTCCGACATGGCGCCGAACACCAGGATCTGCGGTGCGACGCCCAGCACGAAGCACACTGCGCACCAGACCAGAAAGGCCGCCGGCTCCCGCAGGATCAACCGAAATCCCGCGAACAACGCCTCACGGCCCGAAATCTTGATCATCCGCCCACCCCCGATCGCGCGAGGATAGGAGCGGATTCGCGCGACAGCCTAGAGGCGATCCTCGGGGGCCATCTGGCGGGGCGGCTCGCGGGGGGTGACCAGGCGAGCCAGCTTCGGCTTCAGCCAGTTCTCGAAGTCGTCGACGAACTCGTAGACCACCGGCACCAGCACCAGCGACAGCACGGTCGAGGTGATCAGGCCGCCGATCACGGCGACGGCCATGGGCTGACGGAACTCCGAGCCCTTCTCCAGGGCGAAGGCGGTCGGCAGCATGCCGGCGGCCATGGCTAGGCTGGTCATGACGATCGGGCGCGCCCGCTCGCGGCAAGCTTCCAGCAGGGCCTCGCGCTGGCTCATGCCGTCGCGCTCGCACTCGATGGCGTACTCGACAAGCAGGATCGAGTTCTTCGCCGCCAGGCCCATCAGCATCAGGAGGCCGATCAGCGACGGGATCGAGAGCGAGAGGTTGAAGACCAGCAGGCCCAGGAACGCGCCGCCGATGGCCAGCGGCAGGGCCGCCAGGATGACGATCGGCTTGAAGAACGACCGGAACAGCAGGATCAGCACGCCGAAGATCAGGGCGATCCCGGCGAAAAGCGCGATCGCGAAGGATTGCATCATCTCCGTGAAGGCTTCCTGCTGGCCTGTCTCGGCCGGCGTCACGCCCTCGGGGAGCTTCTTCATGATCGGCAGATTCTTCACGGCTTGGGCGGCCTGACCCATCTCGATGCCGTTCAGTTCCGCCTGGACGGTCTGCTGACGCTTGCGGTTCAGACGCTCGATCCGCGCGGGACCGGCCTGGAATTCGACGTCGGCGACGGATTCCAGCGTCGTCGTGCCGCCGCCCGTAGTGGGCAGGCGCAGCGACTTGATCCGCTCCAGGTCGGCGCGAGCGTCGGCCGGAAGGCGGATGCGGATCGGAATGCGCCGCTCGCCGGCGGTCAGCTTGGCGACATTGGCGTCGATGTCGCCCACGGTGGCCACGCGGGCGGCCTGGGCGATCACGTCGGCAGACACGCCCAGGCGCGCGGCCTCGGCGTGGCGGGGCCGGATCACCAGTTCGGGTCCGGTCGGGGGCACCGAGGGGCGCGGGTCGGCCAGCACGTCCAGCGTCCGCATCTGGCGTTCCAGCTCGGTGGAGGCGGCCAGCAGCTTGGCGGGATCTTCCGCCGTCAGGATCTGCTGGTAGCCGGCGGTGCCCTGGAAATCGAGGAAGTTGACGCGCGCGTCGGGGATCTCGCGCAGCAGCGGACGCAGCTTTGCGCGGATCTCATCGCCGCTGGCGTGGCGCTTGGGATCGAGGAGAACGTTCAGGCTGGCCGAGCGCAGATCGCTGCCCCCTCCGCCGCCGGCGAAGGGATTGGCCGGGCCCGACGAGCCGACCTCGGCGAAGACGTCGGTGACCGAGGGGTCGGTCTTCACGGCGGCGGTCACGCGACGGACCGTGTCTTCCATGTCCTTGACCGTCGCGCCGGGTGGGCCCTGGACGCTGACGAACAGGTAGTCGGGGTCGCCCGCGGGCTGGAAGCCGGACGGCAGCAGCGGCACGATGAAAAGGGACGCCAGGAAGAGCACGCCGCCGAGGATCGAGGCGACGATCCGGTGATCCAGAGCCCAGTTCAGCGCCTTGGTGTAGAAGCGCGGCAGGGGCTTGCGCACCTCAGGATGCGTTGCGGCCTTGAGCAGATACGCCGCCATCAGCGGCGTGAGCAGGCGCGCGACCAGCAGCGAGAAGAGCACCGCGACGCAGACCGTCAGGCCGAACTCGCGGAAGAACTGGCCGACCATGCCGGTCATGAAGCTGACGGGGGCGAACACCACCACGATGGCGGCCGTGGTCGCGACCACCGCGAGGCCGATGGCGTCGGCGCCCTGCATCGCTGCCTCGTAAGGCCGCATGCCCGCCTTCACCCGCTTTTCGATGTTCTCGATCTCGACGATAGCGTCGTCGACCAGGATCCCGATGACCAGCGTCAGGCCCAGCAGCGTCACCACGTTGAGCGAGAAGCCCAGCATGTTGATCACGAAAAAGGTCGGGATCAGCGACACGGGCATGGCGAAGGCGGTGACCATGGTGGCCCGCCAGTCGCGCAGGAACAGCCACACCACCAGCGCCGCCAGCAGCATGCCCTCCAGCAGCACGTGCTGGGTGGCGCGGAAGCTGTCGCGGGTCTCCTGAACCTGGGTGAAAATCCGGGTGAACTTCACCCCCGGGCGTTCCTTCTCAAGCTTGGCGAGCTTCGCCAGGACCGCGTCCTCGACCGCGATGTCGGAGGCGGCGCGCACCTTCATCACCTGGAAGCCGACCACCGGGCGATTGTTGAGCCGCGCGAAACCGCGCACCTCGCCCGAGCCGTCGCCCACCTCGGCCACGTCGGTCAGCTTCACGTAGCTGCCGGTTCCGGTGGGGATCGTGAGTTCGCGCAGCTGCGCCAGGGTGGTGGCGGCGCCCAGCACGCGCACCGTCTGTTCGCGGCCGCCGATCTCGATGCGCCCGCCGGGCACGTCCAGGTCGGCGGCGCGCAGGGCGTTGTTGACCTGCGCCGCGGTCAGGCCGCGGGCGGCGAGCTTGTCGGGATCAACCACGACGTTGATCTCGCGCGTCACGCCGCCGACGCGGCGGATCTGCGCCACGCCCTTCACCGCCTGGAGTTCGCGCGACAGCGTGTCGTCGATGAACCACGAGAGCTCCACGTCGGACATAGCCGGCGCCGAGACCGCGAAGGTGGTGATCGGCAGGCTGTCGAACTCGATCCGCTGGACCAGCGGCTCGTCGATCTCGCGCGGCAGGTTCGGCCGGATCTGGTCGATCCGGGTCTGAACCTCGTCGGTCTTCTTCTGGAGGTCCTCGCCGATCTCCAGCTCGATCATCGTGGTCGACACGCCCTGGGTGACGGTCGACTGGATGTTGCGCACGTTGGGGATGGACGAGACGGCGTCCTCCACCTGGCGCGTGATCTGGGTCTCGACCTCGCCCGGCGCGGCGCCGTTCTGGGTAATGGTGATCGAGACGCCCGGGAACTGGACGTCCGGGAAATTCTTCACCGCCAGGCCGAAGTAGGCGATCACGCCCGCCAGCACGAGGCCGACGAACAGCACGGTGACCGGCACCGGATTGCGAATCGCCCAGGCCGAGATCCGAAGCCCGCCGTGGGGGTCGTGGGGCTGGTGGCTCATGGGACGCTACTGCTTCTTCGCGGGCGCGGCGGCGGGAGGCGCGGCGCCTTCGATGGGCTTCACCAGGTCGTTGTCGAGCAGGAAGGCCGCCGCGTTCTGGACAATCCGCGTTCCCGCGGGCGGGCCGCTGATGAGCTGCACATAGCCGCCACCGCGCGGACCGGTCTTCACGATCACCCGCTTCACGCGGTTGTCCGCCGCGACGGTCATCACGCTGGCGCCGTCGGCGTCGTAGCGGATGGCGCTCTCGGGCACGGCCAGCGCCTGGCCGGCGGCGTCGGAGAACACGGCGCGGCCGAAGCCGCCCGAGCGGATGTCGGAGCGCACCGGCAACAGGACGCGCGCCGTGCCCAGCTTGGTCTGGGGATCGATCTGCGGGCTGATCAGGCGCACGCGGCCGACGGCCGTGGCGCCGCTGGGCAGGGTGACCATGGCCGTCTGGCCCACGCGGACACGGGCGAGGTCGCCCTCGCCCAGTTCGGCGGCGAGCTCGACCTGGCCGTCGCGAGCCATGCGGAACCAGGGCGTCGCGCCGCCTGCGGACAGGTCGCCGGGCCGCACGTTCTTCTCGAGGATCAGGCCCGACACAGGCGCGGTCACCTGGAGCTTGCGGCGCTGGGTCTGCAGCTGGCGGAGGTTGGCGGTGGAGGCCTGCGCCTGGAACCGACGCTGGGCGATCTGTTCCTGGCTGAGCACGCCCTGGCCGTCGAGGCCGCTGACGCGCTTGGCCTGGTCCTCGGCCTGGGCCGCCTGGGCCTGGGCCTGGGCGATCTGGGCCTCGAGCAGGCTGGGGTCGAGCTGCACGATGGTCTGGCCGGCGCGCACATAGTCGCCCACGTCCGCCAGCACGCGGGTGACGCGATAGCCGGTCACTTCCGGCATCACCGCCGCCTCTTCCCGCGGGATCAGGTTGCCGGAGGCGGTCAGCGCGCCGACGATCGCCCGCGGCTCCACGCGCACCACGCGCACCGAGCGCGCCTGGTCCTTCTCGGAGACCTTCTCGGGCGGCTTCTTGCAGGCCGCGAGCGCCAGGGCGGCGGCCAGGGGAACGAGGAATTTCGCGAGCTTCATGCGTCGTCTCATTTGGCGGCGGCGTAGGCCTGGGCCGGCCAGCCGCCGCCGATGGCCTTCATGGCCTGGACGGAGCGGCGGAGCGCCTGGACCTGGGCCGAGGTCAGCTGGGCCCGCACGGAGCGCCAAGCCTGTTCGGCCGAGAGGGTGGAATCGAGGTCGATGAGGCCGCGGTCGTAGCCGGTGCGCGTGGCCTCGTAGGCGCGGCGGGCGCGGACCTCGCCGGCGGCCAGCAGGGCGACGCGCTGGCGGTCGGCGTCGAGGTTCACGAGGGCGCCTTCGGCCTCTTGGAACGCGGTCTGCACAGTCTTCTCGTAGGCAGTGACCGCCTGCTCGGTGCGGGCGTTCTGGACCTTGAGCTCGGACATCAGCCGCGGGATCGACAGGATCGGCTGCATGACCGAGCCGCCGATCGACCAGTTCTGGGTTTCGGTCGAGAAGCCGGGCTGTTCGATCCGCGACCAGCCGAGACCGGGGCTGAAGGTGAAACTAGGGAAGAAGGCGAGCGCGGCCAGCTTCTGCTGGCCGGCGGCCGAGCGGACGGCGGCCTGTGCCTGGCGCACGTCGGGCCGGCGCTGCAGCAGGTCGCTGGGCAGGGCGGCCGGGACGGCCGGCGCGTCGCCCACCACGGGCGGAGCCTGGATGTTCGCGGTCGGCTCGACCACGCGGCCGGCCAGGATAAGGATCGCCCGTTTCTGGATCTGGAGCTGCGCCTCCAGCGCCGCCACTTGGGCCTGCGACTGGGCTAGGTCGCCAGCCACGCGGTCGGGTTCGCTGCCGGCCGCGAGGCCGAGCTGCGCGCGCTTGGCCGCCACGTCGTAGAGCGATTGCTGGATGCGCGCCGTTTCGCGGGCGTCGGCGAGCTGGATGGCCAGGCCGCGGGCCTGGAACCAGGCGTCGGCGGTGTCGGCGGCGAGCTGGGCGCGGGTGACCTCATAGGCAAACCGCACGCGGTCGACCTCGGCATTGGCGGCCTTGTAGGCGACGAACCCGCGGCCCCAGGGGTCGACCTCCCAGCTCACGTTGAAGTTCGCCGAGTACTGCTTGCTCACGCCGTCGGTGGAGAAGCCTGGGATGCTGGCCGCCGTGCCGCCGATCTGCCGGGTGTCGGTGCGACGTCCGGAAGCGTTTGCGTCGCCTTGGGGAAGGTATTGCAGAATCGCGCCGGTCCGTTGGGCCCTGACCTCGTCGAGGCGCGCTCGGGCGGTTCGGATGTCAGGGTTTCGGAGCAGCGCCTGTTCGATCAGCGCCGTCAGTTCGGGGTCGCCATAGGCGGTCCACCAGGTGTCGAGCGCCAGCGCGCCGGCGGGCGCGCCGGCCGGGGCCTCGTAGCCCGCAGGCAGGCTGACGTCGGCCTGGCGCGGCGTGGCGCAGGCGCTGACCGACAGGGCGGCCAGGACGGCGAAAAGGCCAGGGCGGCGGAACATCGTCGACAGGGCTCGGAACCGGCGTTGTTGAATAGGACTTGCACGCCCAACGCAAATTCTTGCGTGGAGCCCCAGATTCCCGACATCGCCTCCGCCGGCGACTCTTGCGGTCACCGTGCGGCACGCCGTCTCGCCTAAACTCCGTATGATGTAAAGTGTTTTATCTGTAATGTGGCTGGGAAGATGACGCGGGAATTCGCAGGCGGGGGAGACCCAAAGCGCAGCATCGACCTGCTGTGGGGCCTGTCCGAGCCTGGCCGTCGGGGGCCGAAGCCGCGCTACTCGGCCGACCAGGTGGTGGACGCCGCCGTGGCCGTCGCCGACGCCGAGGGGCTGCAGGCGATCTCGGTGCGCCGCATCGCCCAGGAACTCGGCGTGTCGCCGATGTCGATCTACACCTATGTGCCGTCCAAGGCCGAGCTGGTCGGGTTGATGTTCGATCGCGTACTGGGCGAGACTGGCGACAGCGCCGAGGGCGAGCCGTGGCGCGAGGCGCTGACCACCCTGGCCTGCGAGCGCTGGAAACTGTCCGAGCGCCACCCGTGGATGCTGGACCTGGCGCTGCACCGGCCGCCGCTGGGCCCGAACCTGGTGACCCGGCACGAGGTGGCGCTGAAGATCCTGGACGGGACCGGCCTGGACGACCTGACCAAGGACTTGGTCATCGACGTGCTGCACAGCTACCTGGTCGGCGCCCTGCTGGAGGCCCGCGAGGCGCGGGAGGTCGAGCGGGTCAGCGGTCTGACCGACGAGCAGTGGTTCGCCATGGCCGAGCCCGCGCTGACGGCCCAGCTCGACGCCGCCAAGTTCCCGCGCGTGCTGCGGCTGGGCGAGGCGTGGCGCAACGCCGACAAGGCGCTGGTGGCCGACCCGCTGTGGCGCTTCAAGTTTGGGCTGGGGGTGGTGCTCGATGGTATCGGGGCGTTGATCGAGGCGCGTCGGCCCAGGACCTAGCGGGACCGCGCAACCGCCTCTAGGGTCGCCCTGCTCTTCCCCTCCCATTCGAGTAAGTGAATGCACAAGCTTCTCCTGAGCGCGGCCGTCTCGGTTCTCGTCTCCAGCTCCGCCATGGCCGCCTCGCCGACTCTGGACGTCGGCCGGATCATGAACGACATCCAGGTCCTGTCTTCCGACGCCTACGAGGGACGCGCGCCCGCCAGCGAGGGCGAGAAGAAGACCGTCGCCTACCTGATCGAGCAGATGAAGGCCGCGGGCCTGCAACCGGCCGGCGACAAGCAGAAGGACGGCAGCCGCGCCTGGACCCAGGACGTGCCGCTGGTGCGTTCGGCGACGAAGGGACCGGTGAACGCGAGCGTCACCGTGAACGGCCAGACCACCGCGTGGAACCAGGGCGAGGAGATCGCCATCCGCGCCACCATGATCGGCGACCACCTGACGGTGAAGGACGCGCCGGTGGTGTTCGTCGGCTACGGCGTGAAGGCGCCCGAGCGGAACTGGGACGACTTCAAGGGCGTCGACCTGAAGGGCAAGGTGGCTCTGGTCCTCGTCAACGACCCCGACTTCGAGGCCGGCCCCGACACCAAGAATGGGGGCGACTTCGGCGGCAAGGCCATGACCTACTACGGCCGCTGGACCTACAAGTACGAAGAGGCGGCGCGGCAGGGGGCCATCGGCTTCCTGGTGATCCATGAGACGGCGCCGGCGTCGTACGGCTGGGCCACGGTCAAGAACTCCAACACCAACGAGATCTTCGACGTCATCCGCAAGGATCCGCGCACCGACCACGCCCCCCTGGAGGGCTGGGTGCAGCGCGACGTGGCGGTGAGCCTGATGAAGGCGGCCGGCCTCGACTTCGACGCCTTGAAGAAGCAGGCCCAGACCCGGGACTTCAAGCCGGTTGAACTGAAGGGCGTGAGCTTCTCCACGGACTACGCCGTGGACGCTCAGAAGGTGGTCTCGAAGAACGTGGTGGGCGCGATCCCGGGGACGAAGCATCCGAACGAGCGCGTGTTCTACACCGCGCACTGGGATCACCTGGGCGTGGGCCTGCCGGACGCCAAGGGCGACAAGATTTACAACGGCGCGCTCGACAACGCGTCGGGCACGGCGATGCTGCTAGAGCTGGGCCGCGCCTTCGCCAAGGGGCCGAAGCCCGACCGCACCGTGGTCTTCATGTCGGTGACCGCCGAGGAGAAGGGCCTGCTGGGCTCTGAATACTACGCCTCGGCCCCGCTCTACCCGCTGGCCACGACGGTGGGCGTGATCAACATGGACGGCGTCGGCCCGAACGGCCTGGCGCACGACTTCACCACTTCGGGCAACGCCCCGCTGACGCTGCAGGACGAGCTGATCGCGGTGGGCAAGACCCACGACCGCTACTACAGCCCCGACCCGCGCCCGGAAGCGGGCAGCTTCTTCCGCTCGGACCACTTCCCCTTCGCCAAGGTCGGCGTGCCGGCCATCAGCTTCGGCGGCGGCCAGGACCTGTTCGACGGCGGCAAGGCGGCGGGGGCCGCCAGGCGCGCGGCCTACACGGCCAACCAGTATCACCAGCCGGCCGACGAGTTCGACCCGAACTGGGACCCCAAGGGCTTCGAAGCCGACGGGACCCTGCTGTTGGAGCTGGGCGAGAAGCTGGCGAACAGCCGCGTCTGGCCGGAATGGAAGCCCGGCGCCGAGTTCAAGGCGCAGCGCGACAAGACCAAGGCGCAGCGGAAATAGGCGCTGCGTTCACGCCTTCCGATGGAAGGCGTGGAAGTTGTCGCCGAAGCTGTTGGTCCAGCGTTCGGCGGGGATGCGGACGTGGTCGGTGCGATACATCCACTCGTCGAGCGCCTCGCCGTAGACGCGCTGGATCGCTGGCCGCGCCTTCACCTGCTGGAACCAGCGTTCCAGGTGCTCGAACGACTCGCGGGGCCGGTCGAACTGGGCGTTCCAGGTCAGGTTCAGCCAGGGCCAGCAGGCCATGTCGGCGATCGTGTAGTCGGGGCCTGCGACGTACTCGTGGACCATGAGCTGGCGGTCGATGACATACATCAGCCGCTCGGCCTCCAGCCGGAAGCGCTGGCGGGCGTAGGGGTCGATGGGCTCGGGCGCGTAGCGGGTGAAATGATGGGCCTGGCCGTGAAACGGCCCCAGGCTGGCGATCTGCCAGGCCAGCCACTGCAGGGCGGCGTAGCGGGCGTGAACCTCGGTGGAAAGGAAGCGGCCGGTCTTGTCCGCCAGATACTGGAGGCAGGCCGCCGATTCCCACACGGTGACCGGCTCGCCGCCGCCGCCGAGCGGCTCGTCATCCACCAGCACCGGCACCCGTCCGTTCGGGTTCAGCGCCCGGAACGCCTCGGTGAGCAGTTCGCCCTTGCCGATGTCGTAGGGGATCAGGCGGTAGGCGAGGCCGGTCTCCTCCAGCATGATCTGCACCTTGCGGGCGTTTGGACCGGTGGTGGAGTGGAGGTCGATCACGCGTGGCGTCCTCTTGGATGAGGCCATCGGCATAGCCCCGTATGCGGGCGTCGACCACTTGCCGCCGGGGAACGGGCGGACGCTCCGGAACATCTTGAGAACGACGCGGCGGACCGCTACCTAGAGCGCGCAAGACGAGGGAGACGTCCGATGGCTGGGGCTGGCAGGATCCGTTGCGGGATCGGGGGCTGGACGTTCGAGCCGTGGCGCGGGGTCTTCTATCCGCCCAAGCTGCCGCAGAAGCAGGAGCTGGAGTACGCCAGCCGCCACCTGACCACGATCGAGATCAACGGCACCTACTATTCCAGCTTCAAGCCCGACAGCTGGGCCAAGTGGAAGGCCTCGACGCCCGACGGCTTCAAGTTCGCGGTGAAGGCCTCGCGGTTCTGCACCAACCGAAAGGTGCTGGCGGACGGCAAGGCCAGCATGGAGATCTTCCTGGGCCAGGGCCTCACGGAACTCGGCGATCGCCTGGGGCCGATCCTGTGGCAGTTCATGCCGACCAAGAAGTTCGACTACGATGACTTCGCGGGCTTCCTGGACCTGCTTCCGGCCAAGGTCGGCGACACCAAGGCCCAGCACGTCGTGGAAGTGCGCAACGCGAGCTTCAACGACCCGAAATTCATCGGCCTTTGCCGCGAGCGCGGCGTGGCGATCTGCAATTCGGAGAACGAGAACTACCCGTTCATCCCCGACATCACCGCGGATTTCGTCTACCTGCGGCTGCTCTCCGCCGACGACAGCGTGCCGACGGGTTACACCGCGCCCGAGCTCGACACATGGGCCGCGCGCTTCCAGAGCTACGCCAAGGGCGAGGTGCCGGGGGACTTCACGCCCATCGACCGCACCGGTCCGCCCGAGACGCCGCACGAGGTCTACGCCTTCGTGATCCACGAGGGGAAGGTCCGCGCCCCAGCCGCGGCCATGGAGTTCATCCGACGCGTGGACCCGGGGTTCGAGATCCCCGCCGACTGAGCCCTAGGAGGCCAGCAGGCGGTCGCGGACGTCCATCCATTCGGACAGGGACATCGGCAGGTGATCGGCAGCCAGGCTGCGGCCGCCAACGGGCGCCGGCACGGGCGCGCAGATCCCGGGCCCGGTGACGAACGGGATACGCAGGCGCTCGGCCGCCTCCACCTCGGCGCGGCGGCGCACATTGGTCACCGCGGGCCAGATCCGACGCTGCTTGTAATGGACCATGCGTTCGGCGAAGCGGCGCATGGCCGCGAGGCGGACGTGACTGTCGCCCTCCGGCAGCATGAGGGTGACGCTGTTCACCGACTCGGCCGGCAGTTTCTCGATCTCGAAGCCCGGGTCGGTGACGCGCAGGTCGATCGTGCCGAAGTGGGGCTCCAGCAGCGCGCGCGCCTGGCGCAGGCCGGTGAACGCAGGATCGCGCGGCACGTCGTAGATCGTCGCGGCGAGCTCGCTGCGCCGCGCCGTGGGCAGGGTCTCCAGTATCGCCACATAGGCGTCGCGCAAGGTGGGCCGCGCCAGGCTGGTGAAGCAGATCGGCACGAAGATCAGCGGGCCCTTGGGCCGTTCCGACAACAACCGCGCGGTGATGCGCATGCAGTCGGCATCGAAGGCGCTGGCGTCCTTCGGCATGTGCTCGGGTCCGTCGACGACGCTGAGATGGGTCTTGGCGTTTTGGGGGATGTACATCACCACGTCGCCGTAAAAGAGGCTGCGCGGAATGAAGTAGACGCCCTGCACGCCCTCCCAGGCGGGTGGGGCGGGCGGCGGCGGTGCGGTCAGCTCACGCTTGAGCGAGGCCAACGCCGTCCATTCGGTCGCCTCCGGCGCGCGGGTCGGGATCTCTTCCGGCGGCTGTCGGCCATCGTGCGCCGGCAGGATGCGGGTCAGGCGGCCGCCGGGCGGCAGCTTCGCCGGGTCGGCGACGGCTTCGGCGACCTGGGCCGGATCCAGCGCCGCGAACGCCGTGACCGCCGCATGCGAACCTTCGAACACCAGCAGCGCAACCTCGCCCTCCTCCTCCGCGCCGAACAGGTGGCGCTGCAACTCGTCCGACAGGCGGCGCAGTTCGCCCAGGTCCAGTTCGTCGGAGCGCGGATCGGTAAGCAGGAAGCTGACGTCGGTGAGCGGGGCGAACCGGCGCGGCCAGGACCAGCGCATCTCGAGATAGGCGCTGGCGAACTTGTGGACGAGCAGTTCCAGCGCGGGCAGCGCCATCTGGCCGCGATGCGCGGAGACATCTACCCGGAGGCACGCAACGGCCGTCACAACCCGAACCCTCTCCGCTCGATCCCAGCGGATCTGAAGCTGGACATCACAGAGGGCGACGGCTTCGATTAGGTTAAGGTTTTCGCGGACTTCGCCGAGCGATGGCCTCTCCCGGCCGCCCCGCCCTCGGGCCTTGACGGCCGCTGCGTCAGCAGGCCGCAGTACTCGGAGCAGGAAAGGCGCCCCCGATGACCGAGCTCGCGATCGACGACCTGATGTTCCGCCCCGGCCTGATGAAGGGCCAACGCATCCTGATCACCGGTGGCGGCACCGGCCTGGGCAAGGTGATGGCCGAGGCCTGCGTGCTGCTGGGCGCCGACGTCTACATCTGGGGCCGGCGCGGCAATGTGATCGCCGACACGGCCAAGGAGCTGACCGACGCGCACGGCGGCGTTGCCGGCGGGACCTGCACCGGCATCGCCTGCGACATCCGCGTGCCCGAGGCCATCCACGACGCCATGGACGAGGTATGGTCGGGCGGCGCACTGACCGGCCTGGTCAACAACGCCGCCGGCAACTTCATCAGCCGCACCGAGGACCTGTCGCCCAAGGGCTTCGACGCCATCGCCAACATCGTGTTCCGGGGTTCGTTCTTCGTGACCCTCGACGCCGGGAAGCGCTGGCTGGCCGAGGGCAAGCACGCGTCGGTGGTCTCGATCCTGACCACGTGGGTCTGGAACGGCGGCCCGTTCACGGTGCCGTCGGCCATGTCGAAGGCCGGCCTGAACGTGATGACCCAGTCGCTGGCCGTCGAATGGGGCAACCGCGGCGTGCGATTCAACGCCATCGCCCCGGGCCCTTTCCCCACGGAAGGCATGAGCGCCCGTCTGAACCCCGGCGGCGGCGGGATGCTGGGCGAGGCGACCCCGACCATCCCGCTGAACCGGAACGGCGAGATGCGCGAGCTGGCCAATCTGGCCGTCTACCTGCTGGATCCGGGCTCGGCCTATGTGAACGGCCAGACCATCGCCATCGACGGCGGCTCGCACCTCAAGGGCGGCGGCGGGTTCGCGCGCCTGGCCGAATGGGGCGACGCCGAGTGGGAGCAGGCCCGCAACGCCATCCGCGCCACCAACGAAAAGGACCGCGCGCAGCGCACCGTCTGACGCATCGGTGCAAATAAAAAGACGCCCCGGGGAGGGGCGTCTTTGGGTATTCCGTAGGTTTCCGGAAGAAAGCGGCGCTTACGCGCCGCCCGGGAAGCGCATCGGGATCTTCACGTCGCCCGACTTGTCGCCCATCGGCATGGCTTCGGCCACGCAGAGAGCCGCCTTGTCGAAGCCCTTGCCCGGCGCGCTGTCCGACAGAACCGAGCAGCTGGCGAGCTTGCCGCCGGCGGCCGTGCACTGGAGCATCACCGTCGCGGCGTCGCGCGTGTTGGCGTTCTTCGTCAGGCACTTGGCCATGCTTTCCTGGAACGAAGCAGCACTCGCGCCGCCAGCCAGAGCAACACTCAGGACAATACCACCGAAAAGAGAGACAGCTTTCTGCATCCCCACCTCCTGTTGAGAAACAATGATGGGGGGAATACCGCCCGGCGGTGAATGAACCCTAAACTTCCCACCAAAATGGGAAAAGTGAGAATCGGTTAGGGGTTTCCGTTCAGCATAGCCAGGCTCGCGGGGTGTACCCCTGGCAAGTAAACATGCGGGGGACACCCAAATGAAGCGCTTTCGACTCGACGATCTGCCGTTGATGGTAAAGGTGGGCTTCGCGCCCGCACTCGCTCTGGTGATGCTGGCCCTGATGGCCACCGGCGCCGTCTTCATCCAACAGAAGCAGATGGGCGAACTGGACCGCGTGGTCCACACGGACATGCCCAACAGCCTGCGGATGCAGGAGATCTCGGAACGCATCACGGGTGTGCACGGGGAACTCTATCTTCTCCTGACGCACCAGGCGGCCCAGATCGACGCCGACAAGATCGGCGGCCAGGGCCAGGCCCTGCTGGCCGAGGTCGACAAGATCTCGAAGGACGTCGCCGCCGTCCGCGCCAAGGCGCCCGCCGCCGAGCGACCGAAGTACGACAAGCTGCTGAAGGACCTGAAGGAGACGCGCGAGGCGCTGGACATCATCGTCGCCATGATGAGCGCCGATTTCGCCTCGGCCGCCGGCTTCGCCGCGCCCTTCGAGGACCAGTACGCCAAGATGAGCTCGAACCTGGAGGCCATCGTCGCGGCCACCCAGGCCGAGACCAACAAGCAGGCGGCCGCCTCCGGCGACAGCGCCAAGGCCGCTCAGGCGGCCACGATCGCGGCGTCGATCGCCACTCTGCTGCTCACCGGCGCCGTCGCCATCTTCCTCGTGCTGAACATGCGCCGCGCCGTGCAGCGCATCGCCGGCGCCACCGAGCGCCTGTCGCGCGGTGAGAACGACGTCGAGCTCGAAAAGCTGGAACGCAAGGACGAACTGGGCGCCATCGTGAAGTCGCTGGGCGTCTTCCGCGACAACCAGCTGCACCTGGAGCGCATGCGCGCCGAGCAGGAGGAACAGCGCGCCGCCGCCGAGGCGACCCGCCGCGACGCCGCCGCCGCCGCCGAAGCCTCCGCCGACGAACAGGCCCGCGTGGTCGATTCCCTCGCGGGCGGCCTGGAACGCCTGGCCGCCGGCGACCTGACCGTGCGCCTGAACCAGGGCTTCCCGGGCTCGTACGAGAAGCTGCGCAACGACTTCAACGACGCCGTCGTGAAGCTGGAGAAAGCTCTGTCCGCCATCGCCAGCTCGACCTCGGCGATCCGTTCGGGCGGCAGCGAGATCTCGGGCGCCGCCGACGACCTGTCGCAGCGCACCGAACGCCAGGCCGCGACCCTCGAACAAACCGCCGCGGCGCTCGACGAGATCACCGCCACGGTCCAACGCTCGGCCCAGGGCGCCAACCAGTCGCGCGAAGCCGTGGCGCTGGCCAAGACCGAGGCCGAACGTTCGGGCGACGTGGTCAGCCGCGCCGTCGCGTCCATGACCGGCATCGAGGCCTCGGCCCGCGAGATCAGCCAGATCATCGGCGTGGTCGACGAGATCGCCTTCCAGACCAACCTCTTGGCGCTCAACGCGGGCGTCGAGGCGGCGCGCGCCGGCGATGCGGGTAAGGGCTTCGCGGTCGTGGCGTCGGAAGTGCGGGCGCTGGCTCAGCGCTCGGCGGAGTCGGCCAAGCAGATCAAGAGCCTGATCTCGACCTCGACGGCCCAGGTGGCAGAGGGCGTGAACCTGGTCGGCGAGACCGGCCAGGCCCTGCACCGCATCGTCGCCCACGTCGACGAAGTGTCCAAGCTGGTCAGCGAGATCGCGGCCTCCGCCAAGGAAGAAGCCACCGGCATCGCCGAGGTGAACACCGCGGTGAACCAGATGGACCAGGTCACCCAGCAGAACGCCGCCATGGTGGAGGAGACCACCGCGGCCAGCCGCATGCTGGCCGACCAGACCGAGGAGCTCTTCGGCCTGGTGTCGCGCTTCCAGATCAGCCAGGGCGAAGCTGCGGCGCCCACGCCGCGCGTTTCGGCCCGGCCCACCTTCGCCACCGCCGGAAACACCGCGCTGGCCGTCGAGGCCGAGCCCGAAGCCGAGGCCAACGACGACTGGACGGAGTTCTAAGCCTCCCCTCGGGACGGCTGAACAGCACCCGGGCGTGGGACCATACGCGCCTTGGTAACGAGGGCCGGCGCACGGGACCATACGTGCGTCGGCCCTTTCCGTTTGCGTAAGGCCAAGACGACCTTAATATGACACCCGTCAAGTTTCGGGGGCGTTGGGATTGTCGATGTCGCAGGTCGCTTATCTTCCCGCAGGCAAGCGGGAGCAGACCAAGGTCCAGAATCGCCAGGCGATCCTGGACGCGGCGCGAGAGGTGTTCGGCGAGCTGGGCTACGAAGCCGCCACCGTCCGCGACATCATCCGACGCACCGGCCTCGCGGCCGGCACCTTCTATAACTACTACCGCTCGAAGGAGGAGGTGTTCGCCGCCCTCGCCGACGATGGGGCGCGCCGCTTCGCGCCGATCCTGAAGGCCCTTCGCGGGAAGGGCGGGCCGCTGGACGGCTTCGTGCGCGACGCCATCCGCGCCTATTTCGAGTTCATGGCCGACGAGCACATCAGCTGGGCCGCGCGCCGGCCGGCCGGGGAGATGCAGCCGCACGTGCACGGCGAGACCCCCGAAATGGCCGCAGTGTTCGCCGAGGTGAAGGACGCCATCGAGAACGCCCTCAACGAGGGGCGCGGCCCGGTCTCCGACACCGAATACATGGCCGCCGCCTGTATCGGCATCGCCCGCGAGGTCTGCGACAAGATGCTGATGCGTCGGCCGATGGACGTGGGCGTCGCGGCCGACTTCGCCTCCGAGATGATCCTGAATGGCCTGAAGGGCCTGCCCGGGGGCAAGTGCTGATGGCGTCTGCCGCCGCGCAGCGCTTTCTCGCCCGGACCCTCCTCTCTCTCCCTTCCCCCGTGCTGCGGCTGATGTCCGGCGGTGGCGTCGTCTACAAGGGCGGCCGCACCCTGGATCCCCGGCTGCAGTTCCTGGCCGCCCAGGCCCGCAAGGGGCCGGCCATGGAGACGCTCGCACCCGACGAGGCGCGCCGCGGCGAGACCGCCGCGCTGGCCGCCGTCGCCGGAGACCCGGAGCCCGGCGTGCGCTGGGAGCCGCTCGGCGTCCCCGGAGCCGCCGGCGAGATCGCCGCCCGCCTCTACCGGCCCGATCCGCAGGATCCGTCCGCGCCGCTGATGGTCTGGGCGCACATGGGCGGTGGGGTGATCGGCACGCTCGACACGAACCACAGCTTCTGCGGCCTCCTGGCCCGTATCACGCGCGCGCCGGTGCTGTCGGTGGACTATCGCCTGGCGCCCGAGCACCGCTTTCCGGCCGGGCTGGAGGACGTTCTGAGCGCCTACCGCTGGGCGCGCGACCAGGCGGCCTCCTATGGCGCGAGCGGCGTGGCGGTCGGCGGCGATTCCATGGGCGGCAACTTCGCCGCCATCGTCTGCCAGGAGCTGAAGCGGACCGGGGAGCCGCAGCCGCGCGCGCAGCTGTTGATCTATCCCTGCACCGACGTGGCCTCGCAGTCGGAGTCGATGACGACCTACGCCGACGCCTTCCCGCTGAACCGACCGATGATGGACTGGTTCATGGGGCACTACATGGGCCCGGACGACGATCCCGCGGGCGTGCGTCTGTCTCCGCTACGCGAGAAGGATCTCTCAGGGCTCGCCCCGGCGGTGATCGCCACGGCGGGCTTCGACCCGCTGGTGGACCAGGGCGAGGCCTACGCCAAGGCGCTGGATCGGGCTGGCGTGACGGTGCGGTACCGCTGCTACGACAGCCTGACACACGCCTTCACGGCCTTCACCGGCGCGATTCCGGCGGCCGACGCCGCCTGCCGCGAGATCGCGGCCCTGGTGCGGGGCCTCTACGAGGAATAGCCCCATGCGCGCCCTGGTCGTCGAGGAACTGCTGCCGGACTACGCCGGCGTGCATGTGCGCGAGATCCCGACGCCCGCGCCGGGCCCGGGCGAGGTGCGGGTGAAGGTCCGTGCGGCCGCGGTGAACTTTCCCGACCTGATGCAGACCCGAGGCGAGCATCAGCACAAGCCTGCCCTGCCTTTCATCGGCGGCATGGAGATGGCCGGCGAAGTGGACGCGGTCGGCGAGGGCGTCACCGCCTTCAAGCCCGGCGATGAGGTCTGCTCCGGCGGACGGGGGGTCTTTGCCGAATACGTGGTCTTCCCCGCGGCGCAACTGCAGAAGAAGCCCAAGCGCCTGTCGTTCGCGCAGGCGGCCGGCTATCCGGTGGCGTACCTCACCGCCTATGTCGCCCTGAAGCGATGCGCGGACGCCCAGCCGGGCGAGTGGGTGCTGGTGCACGGCGCGGCCGGCGGCGTGGGCCTGGCCGCGGTCGACTATGCCAAGGTGCTCGGCTGCAAGGTGATCGCGACCTCGGCCTCGGACGAGAAGCTGGCGGTGATCCAGCGCGAATACGATGTCGACGCGGTCGTGAACGTCACCGGGGGCTTCCGCGAGCGGGTGAAGGAGCTCACCGGCGGCAAGGGCGCGGACGTGATCTACGATCCGGTGGGCGGCGACGTGTTCGACGAAAGCATCCGCTGCATCGCCTTCGGCGGCCGCATCCTCTCCATCGGCTTCACCTCGGGCCGCCTGCCGACGCTCCCGGTGAACATCGCCCTGATCAAGGGCTTCTCGGTGATGGGCGTGCGCGCCGGCGAGTACGGCCGTCAGTTCCCCGAGAAGGGGCGCGAGAACAACGCCGCGATCTGGAAGCTGGCCGAGGACGGGCTTGTGAAGCCCCGCGTCGACCACGAATACGCCCTGGCCGACTGGCGCGAAGCCTACGAGACGCTGGCCCAGCGCAAGGTGGTCGGCAAGACGATCATCCGGCTGGATCTGTGAAACTCCTCTCCCCCACACGAAGTGGGAGGGGAGAGGAGGCCAGGGCCTTTCGACCGTGTCAGGTATCGGGATAGGGTGCGGGCGCCACCCACCCAGGACCAACAATGACCATCGGCAGCGAAGAAGAACTGGAAAAGCTGAAGGCCGCGGGGCGTCTCGTGGCGCGGACGCTCAAGGCGATGGGCGAGGCGCTGGAGCCCGGGATCACCACCCGCGAGCTGGACCAGATCGGCCGGAAGATGCTGGAGGACGCGGGCGCGCGGTCCGCCCCCGAGCTCACCTACGACTTCCCGGGCGCGACCTGCATCTCGGTCGGCCCCGACGTGGCGCACGGAATCCCGGGCGATCGGCGGGTGAAGGCCGGCGACCTGATCAATATCGATGTCTCGGCGGAACTGGACGGCTTCTTCGGCGACACGGGCGCCTCGTTCGCCGTGCCGCCGGCCAGCAAGCGCGTCGAGCGCCTGTGCCGCGACGGGCGGCGCGCGCTTTGGACCGGCATCCGGGCGGTGCGTCCCGGCGCGGCGCTCTCCGAGCCCGGGCGGCAGATCGAGGCCTTCGCGCGGAAGAACGGCTACAGCCTGGTCAGGAACCTGGCCAGCCACGGGGTCGGCGCCTCACTCCACGAGGACCCGAAGGAAATCCCCACCTGGCACGAGCCCCGCGAGCGGCGGCGGATCACCGAGGGCCTGGTGTTCACCCTCGAGCCCTTCCTGTCGCTGGGCGCCGACTGGGTGGAGGATTCAAATGACGACGGCTGGACCCTCAGCCCGCCCGGCGGCGAACCGACGGTGCAGTACGAGCACACGCTGGTGGCCACGCGGAACGGAGCGATGGTGCTGACGCTGGCGGACTAGCCCTCAGGTGGTTGACAGCCAGTCGGCCATCCACTATCCACCGCCGCTCGATTTTCGACCCTGGAGCTTTCGTCGTGAAGCGCACTTTCCAACCGTCTCGCCTCGTGCGCGCGCGCCGTCACGGCTTCCGTCTTCGCATGTCCACGAAGAATGGCCAGAAGATCCTGGCGCGCCGCCGCGCCAAGGGCCGCAAGCGCCTGAGCGCCTAGCCCCAGGCTACCCTGAGGTGTCCGCGTGACGGACGCCGCCCCGCTCATCCAGAAATTGACCAAGCGCAGCGAGTTTCTCGCCTGCGCTCAGGCCCCCTCGTGTGCGAAGGGGGCCGTCGTCGTGCAGGCCAGGCCGCGCGGCGACGAGAACGCCCTCATCCGCGTGGGCTTCACCGCCACCAAACGCATCGGCGGCGCGGTCGAGCGCAATCGGGCCAAGCGCCGGATGCGCGAGGCCGCACGAGCCATCCTTCCCGAATTCGCCTCACCCGGCGTCGACTATGTGCTCATCGCCCGTGGCGGCGTGCTAAAGCGCCCCTGGGACCGGTTGCTTGACGACGTGAAAAGCGCGCTGTTAAGGCTCGCCGCCGAACGCGCTGGCCCCCAGACTCTAGACGGCCCCGCCCTTTCTCCTCCTCGACGGAAACCTGCGTCCCGCTCATGAGAGACGACAACACCCGCAACACGATCATCTTCTTCGTGTGCGCGGCCCTCCTGCTCCTGGTCTACCAGGTGTTCGTCATCGGTCCGCAGGACAAGCGCCGTGCGGAAGAGCGCGCCCGCCAGGCGCCCGCCGCGGCCGCTTCCGTCGCCGGACCGGCCGCCCCCGCGCTGCCGGTCGCCGTCACCCGGCAGGCCGCCGTCGCCGCCAGCCCGCGCGTGCCGATCGCCACGCCGGCCCTGAAGGGCTCGCTGTCGCTGAAGGGCGGCCGGATCGACGACCTCTACCTCGTGAAGTACCGCGAGACCCTGGCGAAGGATTCGCCGCCCGTCGAACTGCTGCGCCCCGAGGGCACGCAATACGCCCAATTCGCCGAAGTCGGCTGGGCCGGCGCGAACATTCCGGGCCTGCCGGGTCCGCAGACGGTATGGACCCTGAGTCAGGGCTCGGTGCTGAGCCCCGGGCAGCCGGTCACGCTCACCTATACGAACGGCCAGGGTCTGACGTTCACGCGGGTCATCGCCGTCGACGACAAGTACATGTTCACGGTGACCGACACGGTCGCGAACACCACCGGCCAGCCCGTCACGCTGGCGCCCTACGGCTCGGTGCAGCGCCAGGGCGTGCCGGCGACGCTGGGCAAGAACGGCGTGGTGCACGAGGGCGGCATGGGCTGGCTCGAGAAGCGCCGGCCGATCAAGTACGCCAAGTGGCAGAAGGACGGGTCCAGCCCCAGCTACAGTTCCACCGGCGGCTGGATCGGCATGACCGACCACTACTGGCTGACTGCGGTGATCCCCGCCCAGAACGAGCAGATCCAGGGCCAGTACCGCCTGACCAAGACGCCGGGCCTGAACCTGCTGGACGCCAATTTCGTGGGCCAGGCCAGGGCCATCGGCGCGGGCCGCCAGATCACCCACACCACCCACATTTTCGCCGGGGCCAAGCAGAACCCGGTGCTGAAGGACTACCAGGCCAAGCTGGGCATCGCCCACCTGGACGAGGCGATCGACTGGGGGATGCTCTGGTTCATCACCCGGCCGATCTTCCAGTTCCTCTCGTGGATCTACGGCTACGTCGGCAACTTCGGCGTCGCGATCCTGATCCTCACCGTCGTCGTCCGCGCCATCTTCTTCCCGCTCGCGAACAAGCAGTACGAGTCGATGACGAAGATGAAGAAGGTGCAGCCCGCGATGGAGGAGCTGCGCAAGAAGTACAAGGACGACCCCGCCAAGCAGCAGCAGGAGCTGCTCGCGCTCTACCAGCGGGAAAAGGTCAACCCGCTGGCCGGCTGCCTGCCCATCTTCCTGCAGATCCCGGTCTTCTTCGCGCTGTTCAAGACGCTGCAGCTCGAGATCGACATGCGGCACGCGCCGTTCATCGGCTACATCAAGGACCTGTCGGCGCGCGATCCCACCACCATCTGGAATCTGTTCGGCGCCATCCCGTGGGATCCGGCGTCGGCGCCCTTCGTCGGCGCCCTGCTGGCCACGAGCCTGCACATCGGCATCCTGCCGATCCTGTATGGCTTCACCACATGGCTCACGACCTCGATGAGCCCGCCGGCGCCCGACCCGATGCAGCAGCGGATCTTCCAGCTGATGCCGATCCTGTTCACCTTCATCATGGCGCAGTTCGCGATCGGCCTGCTGGTCTACTACACGTGGTCGAACATCCTGACCGCCATCCAGCAGTACGTGATCATGCGGCGCTTCAAGGTCGACAACCCGATCGATCGGATCATCGGGAAGCTGACCGGCCAGGGCAAGGCGGTCGGGTGACGGACGCCACGCCAGGTCCGGGGACCGACGGTCCGTTCGACGCCGAGGCGCTGGAGAAGGCGCGGGTGTTCTTCGCCCACCCGGTGAACTTCCTGATGGGCGCGGTGCAGATGACCGGCCTGCCGCCGGCCGACCTGCCCGAGGTGGCGTTCGCGGGCCGCTCGAACGTGGGCAAGTCATCGCTGATCAACGCCGTGACCGGCCGCACGCACCTGGCGCGCGCCTCAACGGCGCCCGGCCGCACGCGCGAGCTGAACTTCTTCGTCTGCGACGAGACGCTGCGGCTGGTCGACCTGCCCGGCTACGGCTTCGCCAAGGTGGGCCGCGGCGAGAAGAACAAGTTCCAGAACCTGGGACGCGCCTACCTGCGCGGACGGCCGAACCTGAAGCGGGCCTACCTGCTGATCGACAGCCGTCACGGCCTGAAAGACGTCGACCTGGAGGCGATGGAGGCCTTCGACCTGGCCGCCGTCAGCTACCAGATCGTGCTGACCAAGGCCGACAAGCTGAAGGCGCGCGACGTGATCCAGATCACCGCCGAGACGGTGCGCAAGATCGCCCGGCGGCCGGCCGCCTTCCCGCGCGTGATCGCCACCTCGGCCGAGAAGGGGAGCGGCATCCCCGAGCTGCGCGCCGAGATCCTGGCCTCCTGCCTGGACGGCTGGCCCGGCGACGCCCCGGCGGACTGAGGCATGGGCCCTGCCGCGCCGGACGCCCGGTTCGAGGCCGCCCGCACCCGGCTTCGCGATGGCCGCGCCGCCGAGGCGCTCGGGCTGCTCGACGACTTCCTCAACGACCAGCCTGGCTACCTGCCGGCGCTGGCCACCCGCGGCTCGGCCCTGCTGGCGCTGGGCCGGCAGGACGAGGCCGAGGCCGCCTGGCGCGATGCGCTCGCCAGCCATCCGACCCAGGAGGTGCTGGTCTGGAACCTGGGCGCCCTGCTGATGGAGCGGGGACGGCCGGCCGAAGCGCTGGCGCTGGCCGAGCGCGTGCTGGCCGCAGCGCCCGCGCACGGCCGGGCGCTGATCCTGCGCGGCGACGCGCTAACGGCCCAGGGCCGATACGAAGAGGCCGTGGAAACCTACCGGCGCGCGCCCGCGACGGCTGACCTGCTGGTCGACAGCCTCACGAAGCATGGCATGGCGCTGGCCGCGCTCGGCCGCAGTGAAGAGGCGCTCGAGCTGCTCGACCGGGCCGTGGCGCACAATCCGCAGGACCTGTTCGCGCCCTTCCGGCGCGGCTGCATCCGCCTGAGCCGGCGCGACTTCGGCGGCTGGGCCGACTACGAGACGCGCTGGCGCATGCCCAACATGGTCGACATCGCCGGTCACATCGTCACGCGCGGGATCATCCCGCAGCTCGCGCTGGCGCCGACCCGTGAAGGCTTGGCCGGCCAGCGCGTGCTGCTGCTGGGCGAACAGGGGATCGGCGACCAGATCATGTTCGCCAGCATGATCCCGGACCTGGCCGAGGTCGCCGCGTCGGTGACCTGCGTCTGCAATCCGCGGCTCGTGGGGCTGTTCTCAGGATCTCCGCTGGGCGGCTCCGTCTTCCTCGACCCGGCCAACGCGCGCATCGCGGCCAGCGGGATCGACCGGATCATCGCCATGGGCAGCCTCGGCCACGCGTTCCGGCCGGACGAGGCGGCGTTCCCGGGGACGCCGTACCTGACCCCGCGTCCAGAAGTCCGCGCGAAATGGGCCGAGCGCCTGGGGCCCCGGAGCCGGCCGCTGCGGATCGGCCTGACCTGGCGGGGCGGAATGCCTTCGACGCGGCAGACCCAACGCTCGCTGACGCTTGAGGGCCTGCGCCCGCTGCTCACCCTGTCCGGCTGCGAATTCGTGAGCCTTCAGCACGGCGACGTGGCGGCCGAGCTGGCCGCCTCGCCCGTTCCGATCCGCAGCTTCCCGCCCGAACAGCTCTCGGATTTCGAGGACCTGGGCGGCCTCGTGGCCGAGCTGGACCTGGTGGTCTCGGTGCAGACGTCGATCGTCCACCTCTGCGGCGCCATCGGTCAGACCTGCCTGACCCTCGTGCCCGGCAACGCCGAGTGGCGCTATGGCGCGACGGGCGGGTCGATGCCGTGGTACCGGTCGGTGCGAATCTACCGGCAGGCCGAACTCGGCGTCTGGGAGCCTGTGATCGAACAGGTCGTCTCGGCGCTGCGCGAACGTCTCGCCGCCCCATGAGCCTCCGGAGCTTCGAATTGCCGCCGCGCGTCCTGCCCATCTACATCGGCTACGATCGCCAGGAGGTGATCGCCTACCACGCCCTCTGCCAGAGCATCCTGGAGCGCTCGTCGCGGCCGGTGCAGTTCATCCCGATCAACCTGCGCAACCTGGGCGGCCTGTTCGCCCGCGAGGCGGTGGCCACCCAGTCGACCGAGTTCTCGTTCTCGCGGTTCCTGACGCCCTATCTCTCGGGGTACGAGGGCTGGTCGGTGTTCATGGACTGCGACATGCTGGTCCGGGCCGACATCGCCGAACTGTTCGCCCTGGCCGACGACCGCTACGCGGTGATGGTGGCGCAGCACGACTACACGCCGCGCGACGAGGTGAAGTTCCTCGACCACGTGCAGACCCGCTACGCCAAGAAGAACTGGTCGAGCGTGATGCTGATGAACAACGCCCGCTGCAAGGCGCTGACGCCGGAGTACGTGAACACGGCGTCTGGCCTGCAGCTGCACCAGTTCCATTGGCTGGAAAGCGAGGCCGAGATCGGCGCGCTGCCCCTGGAATGGAACTGGCTGGTGGGCGAGTACGACTACAGCCCCGACGCCAAGATCGCCCATTTCACCCGCGGCGGGCCCTATTTCGAAGCCTATGCCGATTGCGACTACGCCGACGAGTATCGGGCGGTCGAGGCCCGCACGATCGCCGCCCAGGGCAAGGTCTGAAGCCGACCGGGGCGCGCCGGCCGCTCTGGCCCTCCCCAACGTCACCCGGCTAACTGGCGATCGAATCGCCCGGGGACCTTCCATGATCGACATGTCCGCCCGTCCCGTCTTCGACGAGGAGCTGAACCTGTTCCGCGACCAGGTGCGGAAGTTCTATGACCGGGCGCTGTGGCCCCACATGGACCGCTGGGAGCAGGACGGCATCATCGACCGCGAGTTCTGGCTGGCGTGCGGCGAAGCGGGGATCCTCTGCCCCGGCGTGCCCGCCGAGTACGGCGGCCTCGGCCTGGACTTCCGCTACAACGCCGTCATCTCGGAGGAGCTGTTCTATGCCGGGTCGTCGGCCGGCATCACCCTGCAATCGGACATCGTCGCGGACTACATCGCCAACTACGGCTCGGAAGAGCAGAAGCAGCAGTGGTTGCCCAAGATGGTCTCGGGTGAAGCGATCACCGCCATCGCCATGACCGAGCCCGGCGCCGGCTCCGACCTGCAGGGCGTGCGCACCACGGCGCGGCGCGAGGGCGACGAGTACGTCGTCAACGGCTCGAAGACCTACATCACCAACGGCCAGAACGCCGACCTGATCATCGTGGTCGCCAAGACGGATCCCAACGCCCGTTCCAAGGGCATCTCGCTGATCCTGGTCGAGGCCACCCGGGAAGGCTTCAAGCGCGGACGCAACCTCGACAAGATCGGCCAGCACTCCGCCGACACCTCCGAGCTGTTCTTCGAGGACGTCCGGGTGCCGATCACCAACTGCCTGGGCGAAGAGGGCAAGGGCTTCGCCTACCTGATGACCCAGCTCCCGCAGGAGCGCCTGGGCATCGCCCTGCAGGCCCAAGCCGCGGCCCAACGGGCCTTCGACGAGACGGTGAAGTTCACGAAGGAGCGCAAGGCGTTCGGCCAGACCGTCTTCGACTTCCAGAACACCCGCTTCACCCTGGGCGGCCTGAAGGCCAAGCTCCAGGCCGGCTGGGCGCACCTCGACTGGGCGATCGCCCGCCACCTCGAAGAGAAGCTGACCGCCGCCGAGGCCTCGGCGGCGAAGCTGTTCCACACCGAGCTGCAGTGGGAAATCTGCGACGCGGGCCTGCAGCTGCACGGCGGGGCCGGCTACATGAATGAGTACCCCATCGCCCGCCTGTGGCGGGACGCCCGGGTTCAGCGCATCTATGGCGGGACCAGCGAGATCATGAAGGAGGTGGTGGCCCGCACCGTCTGAGCTGAGCCGTGTCGTCAAGCTGACGCAACAAGCGCGGCCGTTCGGCGTTTCCGGAGTGTCACACTTCGGGGATGGCGCACAAATGGACAAGACCGCGATCACGCTCGAGCGCCGGGACGGCACCCGCACGATCATCCGGCGGGCCAACCGCCTCCTGGCCGCCCTCTCGCCGCGAGACTTCGCGGTTCTCGAGCCGCACCTCGAGCTGATCGACATGCCGCGCGGCAAGGTGTTGTTCGAGCCCGGCGACGACGTGACGACCACGTACTTCCCCTGCCAGAGGACGATGGCCTCGCTGCTCATCGTCACCCGTGACGGGCGCGAGGTGGAGGCCGCCACTATCGGCCGCGAAGGCGCGGTCGGCGGCATTGTGAGCGAGGGCCACAAGCCGGCCTTCGGGCGCGCCGTGGTGCAGGTGGCGGGGCAGATGCTGGCGATCTCCACCAGCCACCTGGAAGCTGCCAAGATCGGGTCGCCCCGGTTCGGGGACCTGTTCTCGCGCTACGCCGACGCCCTGCTCGCCCAGATGATGCAGTCGGTAGCCTGCAACGCGCTGCACCGCACCGAGGAGCGCTGCGCCCGCTGGCTGCTGGCCACCCATGACCGCGCGGGCGACAACCTCGTCCACCTGACCCAGGAAGCGCTGGCCGAGATGCTGGGGGTGCAGCGCACGACGGTCACGGCGGTGACCGGCGTCCTGCAGGAGCGCGGCCTGATCCGCACGCACCGCGGGCGGGTGGAGATCCTGGACCGCCCTGGCCTAGAGCGCGCGGCCTGCGAGTGCTACCGCGCCGTGGAGGACCACTTCGCACGGCTCCTGCCGGAAGTGACGGACTGACTTCCTCTCCCCCGAGGCGTAGCCCGAGGGGAGAGGAGCTTCTACCGCTTCGCCACCTCGCCGCCCTTCATCACGAAGACCGGCTTCTCCAGGACGGTCACGTCGCTGAGCGGATCACCGGAGACGCCGACGAGGTCGCCCCAGAAGCCCTTGCTCACCTGGCCGACGTCCTTGTCCCAGGCCAGGGCCTCGGCGGCGTTGACGGTGGCCGACTGGATCGCTTGCAGCGGCGTCGCGCCGAAGCGGACCATCACCGCGAACTGCTTGGCGTTCAGGCCGTGCGGATACACCCCGGCGTCGGTAGAGTAGATCATCCGAGCCCCCGCCTTCAGCGCCTTTCGGTAGTTCTCCCGCTGGATGCCGCCGATCTCGCGGTCCTTGCGCAGGTTGTCCTCCAGCTCGCCGTTCTTCTTGCCCTCGGCCTGGGTGTAGTCGGTGTTGTAGATGTCGAAGCCCAGCCAGGTCCCCTTCTGGACGGCCAGCTTGATGCCCTCGTCGTCGATCAGGCTGACGTGTTCGATGGTGTCGATGCCGGCGCGGATGGCGTCCTTGATGCCCGGGGCGCCGTGGGCGTGGGCGGCGACCTTCATCCCGGCCATGTGGGCCTCGTCGGCGATGGCCTTCATCTCCTCGTAGGTCAGCTGCTGCGCGCCGGGCTCGTCGCCGCGGGAGAAGACGCCGCCGGTGGCGCAGATCTTGATCGAGCGCGCGCCGTACTTGCGCTGGGTCCGCACCTGCCTGCGGCCATCGTCGGGGCTATCCACCAGGGCCGGGCTCTTCTCGTCCATCGACGGCGGGAAGAACGTCTCGTCGCAGTGACCGCCCGTGGCGCCCAGCGCGTAGCCCGAAGCCATGATCCGGGGCCCGACGATCCAGCCCTCGTCGATCGCTTCTCGGATGCCGACGTCGGCGTAGAAGGCGGTGCCGACGTTGCGTACGGTGGTGAAGCCGGCCTCGAGCGTCGTCTTGGCGTTGGCCACGCCCACGGCCGTCCAGAAGCTGTCCGTGAACTCATAGGGCCGGTAGCCGCCGTACTTGCCCGCGCTGGTCAGGTGCACGTGCATGTCGATCAGGCCCGGCAGCAGGGTCACGCCCGGCAGGTCCACGCGTTCGGCGCCGGTCGGGACCGCGTCGCCCGCCTTGCCGACCGAGGCGACCCGGCCGTCCTCGATCAGGATGAGGGGCTTTTCCAGATATTTGCCGGTCTTCACGTCCAGCAGCCGTTCGGCCGTGACCGCCACCGTCTTCGCCTGCGCCCCGCCCGCCAGCATCGCCGCGGCCAGCGCCGCCCCCAGAACCACCCGCATCCCGAACTCCCTCGATTGTGACGCTTTGACTATCACGGGCTTCGGCGGATGACAGGGGCGACCTCGTCCGCTATCGGACCCCCGCAAGTTTCGAAGGACGGTGCATTGAGCCAGGACGTGGAAGAGCAGGGCTGGGCGACGGCGAAAACGCTGGCCGAGGCGCTGCCCTACATCCAAATCTACGACCGCGAGACCGTGGTCATCAAATACGGCGGCCACGCCATGGGCGAGGAGTCGGTGGCCAAGCTGTTCGCCGCCGATGTCGTCCTGCTGAAGATGCTGGGCCTGCACCCCGTCGTGGTGCACGGCGGCGGCCCGCAGATCAGCCGCATGCTGGAGCGGGCGGGCGTGAAGTCCACCTTCATCGACGGCCTGCGCGTCACCGACGACGCCACGATGGAAGTGGCCGAGATGGTCCTGTCCGGCGCGATCAACAAGGAGATCGCCAACTGGATCACCCTGGCCGGCGCCGAGGCCGAGGTGCGCGGCGTGGGCCTGTCAGGTAAGGACGCGCGGCTGATCACCGTCGAGAAGGCGATCCGGACCAAGAAGGACCCGGACAGCGAGATCGAGAAGGTCGTCGACCTGGGCTTCGTGGGCGAGCCGAAGAAGATCGACACCACCCTGATCGACGCCCTGCTGAAGGCCGAGGACGACTACATCCCGGTGATCGCGCCGATCGGCGTGTCCGAAGAGGGCCAGACCTACAACATCAACGCCGACACGGTGGCCGGCGCCATGGCGGGCGCGCTGGAAGCCAAGCGCATGCTGCTGCTGACCGACGTGGCGGGCGTGCTCGACAAGGACGGACAGCTGATCCGCCAGCTCACGGTGGCAGAGGCCAAGGCGGCCATCCAGACCGGCGTCGCCACCGGCGGCATGATCCCCAAGCTGGAGACCGCCATCGCCGCCGTCGAGTCAGGCGTCGAGGCCGTGGTCATCCTGGACGGCCGGCGGCCACACGCCATGCTGGTCGAACTCTTCACCGAGCACGGGTCGGGCACCCTCGTCTGCCGATGAGCGCCGACCTCAGCCACATCGACACCTGGCTGTTCGACCTGGACAACACCCTCTACCCGGCCGAGTCCGGCTTCATGGCCGAGATCGTCGACCGGATGACCGACTTCGTGGAGAAGGTCACCGGCCTGCCGCGGGAAGAGGCCTTCAAGCTGCAGAAGGCCTACCTGGCCGAGCATGGCCTGACCCTGAAGGGTATGATGCTGAACCACGGCGTCGATCCGAGGGACTTCCACGCCATCTTCCACGACATGTCGCTGGAGGCTCTGGCGCACGATCCCGACCTGCTGGCGGGGCTGGAGCGGCTGCCGGGGCGGCGGCTGATCTTCACCAACGCTGACGACGTCCATGCCGAGCGGGTGCTGGAGCGCCTGGGTCTCGGCCACCTGTTCGACGATGTCTTCCACATCGGCTCGGCCGGCTACGAGCCCAAGCCCAGCGCCACGGCGTTCTCGCGGATCACCCAGGCGCACGGCATCGACCCGACCGTCACCGCCTTCTTCGAGGACAGCGAGCGCAACCTGGCGCCCGCCGCCGCGCTGGGCATGACCACCGTGCTGGTGGGGTCCTGGGCCGCCCAGTCCACAGCCGACTTCGTCCACCACCGCACCGCCAAGCTCGCGCCATTCCTGGCGACGGCGAAGCTCAGAGAGGCCGCCTAGCCATGTCAGACGACCTGAAGTCCGTGATCGAAGCCGCCTGGGAGGCGCGCGACACCATCAACACCTCGACCACAGGGCGGGTGCGAGACGCGGTGCACGAGACCATCGAGTTCCTGGACTCCGGCAGGATCCGCGTGGCCGAGCGCCAGGCCGACGGGACCTGGGTGACCCACCAGTGGGCCAAGCAGGCGATCCTGCTGTTCTTCCGCCTCACCGCCAACCGACTGATCGACGCCGACGCGCCGCACCCCTACTGGGACAAGGTGCCTCTGAAGTTCACCGGCTGGGACGCCCAGCGCTTCGAGGCGGCGGGATTCCGCGCCGTGCCGGGCTGCGTGGTCCGCAAGGGCGCGTTCGTCGCGAAGAACGTGGTGATGACTCCCTCCTTCGTGAACATCGGCGCCTACGTCGACGAAGGCACCATGGTCGACACCTGGGCCACGGTCGGCTCGTGCGCGCAGATCGGCAAGAACGTGCACATCTCCGGCGGCGCGGGCATCGGCGGCGTGCTGGAGCCGCTGCAGGCCAACCCGACCATCATCGAGGACAACTGCTTCATCGGGGCCCGCGCCGAGGTGGCCGAGGGCGTGATCGTGCGCGAGGGCTCGGTGCTGTCCATGGGCACCTTCATCACCTCCACCACCCCGATCATCGACCGCCGCACCGGCGAGACCTTCACCGGCGAAGTGCCGCCCTATTCCGTCGTGGTTTCGGGCAACCGGCCGAACCCGCACGACCCGTCCCTGCCATCCACCTACTGCGCGGTGATCATGAAGCGGGTCGACGAGCGCACGCGCTCCAAGACCAGCATCAACGAGCTGCTGCGGGAGTAGCCCGGCCCTTGCGCCCGCGCGCCGGCGCCTTCCATATGGCGGCTGGCGACGGGCGATCCGGGAGCAGCCTGTGAAGGACGAGAGCAAGGCGGCGGAGGGCGCACCGGCCTTCGATCCGCTGCAACTCGACATTCAGCTCTGCTTCGCGCTGTACACCGCCAGCAACCTGATGACGCGGGCCTACCGGCCGCTGCTCGAGCCGCTGGGCCTGACCTATCTGCAGTACCTGGCGCTGATGGCGCTTTGGAGCGATGCGCCGCAATCGATCGGGGACCTGGGTCGCCGGCTCGGGCTGGACGCCAGCACACTGACGCCGCTGTGCAAACGCATGGAGAAGGCGGGGCTGGTCACCCGGACCCGGGACACGGCGGATCAGCGCCGGGTCATCATCGACCTGACTCCACATGCGCGCGCCCTGCGGGAGAAGGCGGTCACGGTGCCCGGCGCGATGTTCTGCCAGCTGCCGATGCCGGTCGAGGAGGTCACGGCCCTGAAGACGGGCGTCGAGCGCCTGATCAGTGGCCTGCGCGAGGCGGATCCCGACTAGATCCCCGCGTACCACTGATAGCCGCGGTCCTCCCAATAGCCGCCCCTGCCCTGGCCCAGGTCGGCGAAGCTGTCGATCAGCGCGATCCGCATCACGTACTTGGCCATCTTGTAGCCGAGCTGACGCTCCAGACGCAGCCGGACCGGCGCGCCGTGGGCCACGGGCAGCGGCTGGTCGTTCATCTCGTAGGCCAGCAGGGTCTGGGGGTGATGGGCGTCGGCCAGATCGATGGTTTCGTAGTAGTCGCCGGTCCCATCCAGCGTCAGCTCCAGCGTGTCGGCGCAGAAAAAGGCGACGTACTTCGCCTGGGGCTTCACCCCCGCGCGGTCCAGCAGCGGACCGAGGCGCGCCCCCTTCCACTTGCCGATCGACGACCAGCCCTCGACACAGTCGTGGCGGGTGATCTGGGTGCGCGACGGAGCCACGCGCAGGTCGTCCAGCGAGAGCTGCAGCGGCCGCTCCACCAGTCCGCCGATCTCCAGCCGCCAGTCCTTGAAGCCGCTCGCCACGTGGGCCTGGTAGTCTTCGCTATCGGGGTTGACCGTGCCGTTGGCGCGGAAGTCGGGCGAGATGGCGCTTTCGGGGTACTCCCGGGCCAGCGCCCGGCGACCCAACAACAGTCGCTGGACGTGGAAGTTGACGTCCTCAGCCAGGTTCAGGCGCTGGTTCACCGCGGGCGAATTCGCGATCCGATCGCAGCCCGCCAGGCCTGCGCCGCCGGCGCCGAGGGCCGCGCCCAGGAGGCTCCGGCGCGTGGAGCTGGAACCGCTCATGGCGTCTTTCCTTCTCGGCGGATGACGAACCAGCCCGTGATCATCGACCGCAGCTCGTTCACGGGTCCGGCCGCCAGGACCATGGCCAGGTGGACCGCGACGAAGCCTACCAGGCCCGACGCCGCCAGGAAGTGCAGCGTCCGCGCCGACTGCCGCCCGCCCAGCAGGTCGCCCAGCAGCGGCAGCCGGGCATAGACCGCCGGCGACATCACCAGCCCCGTGGCCAGCATCAGGGGCAGGAGGCCGAAGATCACCACGGCATAGGCCAGCTTCTGCAGGACGTTGTAGCCCCGCGCTTCGTCATCGCGGGCGAAGCGCAGCCGCAGATGATCCCAGAGCGAGCGCGGAACGGTGCGCAACTCGGCCAGCGAGGGCCAGATCAGCCCCCTCACCCGACCGCTCGCCACCGCGTAGGTTCCATAGACGAGGCCGTTGATCACCAGCAGCCAGGCGAACGCGAAGTGCCAGCGCCGGCCCGCGCCGAGATCGAGGTAGCCGGGGAGGGTCAGCCAGCTCGGGAAGGCCCGCGCCTGCAGTTGCTCGCCACCCGAGAGCGATGCGCCGAGGATGCCCGTCGTATCGAAGCGCAGCGCGCCGATCTTCAGCTGGCCGCGCAGCTCGCCCGCCGCGTCCGGCGCCGACTCGATCGCGGCCCAGGGATGGGCGAAGCGCGCCACCTCGCCCCAGTAGAAGGCGGGATGGGCGTTCAGAATCTGCAGCCCGCTCAACAGCAGGACCAGGAGACAGATCGCGTTGAGCCAGTGGGTCAGACGCACGGCCAGCGGATGGCGGTAGACCGCCGTCGCGCCTCGGCGCGTACGCTCCGGAAAAGCCTTCATGGCCGCTGCGCCTACATCGGCGGCGCCGCGCCCTTTTCGCCGACGGCGACCGCGCCGGTGATCAGGCTCCCCGCCGCGCCAGGCTTAGGGAAGGCCAGAAGGAAGACCGGAACGCCCTTCTTGACCAGCGGACGGGTCCCCCCGGTGATCTGCACCACCGGCACCTTGGGCGGCACCACGATCTTGCGCTGGCCGGTGGGATAGCTGACCTGGAGCTCGCGACCCTTGGCCCCCACCGTGACCTTGCCGACCGTGCCGTTGGTCATCATCGAACCCTTGCGAAGGTTCCAGGCGTAGTGGCCCTCGCCGATCTTCACGCCCGGCGGAAAGACGTGCACTTCCAGCGACTTGCCCGAACCGTCGGCCTGCGGGATCTCGGACGTGCCGATGAAGCTGCCTTCCTTGATCTCGGTCACCGCGATCGGCTTGGTCACCTGCACGGTCCAGTCGGGCGTCAGGTCGACGGTCACCGGTTTCCCGGCCTTGGGCTTCACCGTGATCTTCGCGGCGTCGACCTGGGTCACCACGCCCCGCAGCGGCAGCGGGGCGGCGGGCTGCTGGGCGGCGGCCGGCGCCGCGACGACGAGCGCTGCAGCAAGGAGCAGGGCAGGACGCATGATGACTCTCCGACAAGATTGCCGGCAGAGACTCGCATGCTGTTATTTTGCATGCAAATTAATTACTCCATCTCGTCCCCGCATGCGCGGGGATGAGTAAGGGGAACGATCACTCCTCCGGGTAGGGCGTGCCGTCGCGGTGGCGGTAGAACGGCTCGCCCGGGCGGGCGATCATGTCGATGTCGGGGTAATCACAGGCGTCTGCCTCGGGCTTCCGCGACCCGATCTCCAGATAGACGGCATCGCGATCGCTGCGGTTCTGCAGGCAATGGCCGTTGGCGACGCCCGCCTTCCACGCGACGCAATCGCCGGCCCTCAGCACATGGTCGCCGTCGTTCTCGACGCACACGACCTCGCCTTCGAGCACATAGACCAGCTCGTCCTCATGGGTGTGCCAGTGCCGTTGGCTCGACCATTTGCCGGGCGTCAGCCGCACCAGGTTCACCCCGAAGTCGCTGAGGCCCACGGCATCGCCCAGCTTACGCCAGGTCGGTCCCAGGCAGATCTCCTTGAACGGATCGGGGTAGTTGCACCCCGAGCGGACCTCCAGGGCGTCGATGTCGATCTTGGGCATGGTTGCCTCTCGCCTCGCGTGGGATTGCTAGGTATGGCGACGGTATGCCGAGCGCCATAGACCCCGTCGAACTCACGCGCGATCTGATCCGCCGCCCGTCGGTGACGCCCGCGGACGCCGGCGCGATGGCGGTCGTGGAGGAGACGCTGTCCGGGCTGGGCTTCGCCTGCCGGCGGATGAAGTTCGGCGAGATCGAGAACCTCTACGCCCGCTATGGAACCGCACGGCCCAACCTCTGCTTCGCCGGCCACACCGACGTGGTGCCCGTGGGCGACGCCGCCGCCTGGTCGAAGGACGCCTTCGCCGCCGAGGTGGTGGACGGGGTGCTGATCGGCCGGGGATCGGTCGACATGAAGAGCGCCATCGCGGCCTTCGCGGCGGCCGCCGCCGACGCCATCGCAGCGGGCAAGGTCACCGGCTCGATCTCGTTCCTGATCACCGGCGACGAGGAGGGCGTGGCCACCCACGGCACCAAGCTCGTGGTCGACGCCCTGGCCGCGGAGGGCGAGGTCATCGACCACTGCGTGGTGGGCGAGCCCACCTCGGCCGAGACCTTCGGCGACATGGTCAAGGTGGGCCGTCGCGGCTCGATCAACGCCGAGATCGTCGTGGAGGGCATCCAGGGCCACGTGGCGTATCCGCACCGGGCGGCCAATCCGGCCCCGGTGCTGGTCCGCCTGCTGGCGGCGCTCCAGGCCCGCAAGCTGGACAACGGCTATGCCGAGTTCCAGCCCTCGAACCTCGAGGTGACCTGGATCGACGTCCCCAACACCGCCACCAACGTGATCCCGGGGGTGGCGCGGGCCAGGCTCAACATCCGCTTCAATCCCAACCACACGGGCCGGTCGCTCGCGGAGTGGTTCGACGCCGAGGCCGCGAAGGCCGCGGAGGGTTTCAATGGCACGGTGACCGTGACGCCACAGATCAGCGGCGAGGCGTTCCTGACCGAGCGCGGCGACTTCACCGAGCTGGTGGCCGCCGCCGTGGCCGATGTGACCGGCGCGGCGCCCGAGCTGTCCACCAGTGGCGGTACGTCGGACGCGCGCTTCATCCGCGCGCTGTGCCCGGTGATCGAAGTGGGCCTGGTCGGCAAGACCATGCACCAAGTGGACGAGCGCGCGCCCGTCGACGAGATCCGCACCCTGCAGCGGGTCTACGCGCGGATCCTCGAGCGGTACTTCGCGCCCTAGTAGCTGACGCCAGTCAGGTAGAGCCCCTCGGCCGGCGCCACGGGTCCGCAGGCTCTGCGGTCGCGGGCCTCCAGCGCTTCGCGCACGTCGTCCTTCGTCCAGCGACCGATGCCCGCTTCGGCCAGGGTCCCGGTCATCGACCGCACCTGGCGGTGCAGGAACGAGCGCGAGGCGAACTCCAGGATCACCTCTTCGCCCTCGCGGAAGACGTTGGCGACGTCCAAGGTCTTCATGGGCGACTTCGCCTGGCAGGCTAGGTCGCGGAAGGTGGTGAAGTCGTGGTGACCGATCAGCACCTGGGCGGCCGCATGCATGGCGGCGGCGTCCAGCGGCTTCTTCACGTGCCAGACCCGGCCCTGGTCGAGCGCCGGCGGGCTCATGCGGTTGAGGATGCGATAGCGATAGCGCCGCCCGGTCGCCGAGAACCGGCTGTGCCAGTCCCCTTCGACCACCTCCGCCGCCAGCACCGACACCGGGTCGGGCATCAGGTGGAAGTTCAGCGCGTTGCGCACCGTATCGGCCGGCCAGTCCTTGGTGAGGTCGATGTGGCAGACCTGGCCGGTGGCGTGGACGCCGGTGTCAGTGCGGCCCGCCGCGCTCACCCGCAGCTCCTCGCCGCAGAACTTCCTGATCGCGCGCTCCAGCGCCCCCTGCACCGACGGCAGCGCGGCCTGCGCCTGGAAGCCGTGGAACGGACGGCCGTCATACTCGACGAGGAGGCGGTAGCGGGGCATCAGCCCAACTTCGTCCCGGCCGGCACCGGATTGCCGCGCAGGAAGACGTCGGCGTCCTGGGGGCCCTTGCCCTCGCGCTGCACGCGCAGCAGCCGCACGGCGCCCTCGCCCGTGCCGACCAGCAGGCGATCGTCCAGGGTCACGCCCGGGGCGCCGGTCTCGTCCTCGAACGCCGACAGCAGCGCCTTCACGCGCACCGGGCCCTTTTCGGTGGGCAGTTCGAACCAGGCTCCGGGGAAGGGCGACAGGCCACGGATCTTGCCGTCCAGGACGGGGCCGGGCTTGGTCCAGTCCAGCCGCGCGAACTTCGGGCTGATCTTCTTGGCGTAGGTCACGCCCTCCTCGGCCTGTGGGACGGCTACGGCCGTGCCGGCGGCGATATCCGCGAGCGTCTTCACGATCAGGGCCGCGCCGGCGACAGCCAGTCGGTCGTGCAGCGTGCCGGCGGTCTCCAAGGCGTCGATGCGCAGGGTGGCCGTGGCCAGAACCGGCCCCTCGTCCAGCCCCTCGGTCATCCGCATGACCTGGACGCCGGTGACCTTGTCGCCCGCCATGATCGCCCGCTGGATGGGGGCCGCCCCACGCCAGCGCGGCAGCAACGAGGCGTGGACGTTGTACGAGCCCAGCCGTGGCGCATCCAGCACCGCGCCCGGCAGGATCTGGCCGAAGGCCACCACCACCGCCGCGTCCAGTCCCAGGGCCGCGAAAGCTTCGATCTCGGCCGGGTCGCGCATCGACACCGGCGTGCGCACCGGGATGCCATGCGCCTCGGCGAAGGCATGGACGGGCGAGGGCTTCAACTCGTGCCCGCGGCCTCGCGGCGCGGGCGGCTGAGAATAGACGCAGGCTACCTCATGCCCCGCCGCCACGATGGCGGAGAGGGCCGAGACGGCGAAATCCGGAGTGCCGAGGAAGGCGAGGCGCATGGGCGGGTCTTAGCGGGCGGGAAGGCGCAAGGGAACTTCAGCACAAGCGTGGCCGTTGCAGCAGCAGGTCGCAGGGAGCCTTATCAAATGAGCAAGTCGATCATGGTCGCCACGGCCAGCCTCGTGTTCGCCCTCACCGCCTGCACGAAGGCGGAACGGCAGGACACCGCCGGCGACGTGAAGGCCGCCGCCCAGGACGTCGGCGACGCGGCCAAGGACGCCGCCAACAGCCCCGCCGTGAAGGAGGTGGGCGCCGAGATCAAGGAAGCCGCGGGCGACGCCGGCAAGGTGATCAAGGAAACCGCCAAGGGTGCGGCCGAGGGCGCCCGCGAAGGCGCCGCCAAGGTCGAGGCGGAGAGCAAGGACGCCGCGCACGACGCCCACGACGCGGCGAAGAACTAGGCCGCCTTCACCAGCTTTTTGACCTTCTTCACCGCCTGCTCGCGCTTCAGGCGCGACAGGTGGTCGATGAAGAGGACGCCGTTCAGGTGGTCCATCTCGTGCTGGATGCAGACCGCGAAGAGCCCCTCGGCGTCTTCCTCGACCTGTTCGCCCTGGTAGTTCAGGTAGCGCAGCTTCACGCGGGCCGGCCGCTCGACCTCGTCGAAGATCTCGGGCACCGACAGACAGCCCTCCTCGTACGGGGCGGTCTCCTCCGACGCCCAGAGGATCTCCGGGTTCACGAAGTAGCGGGGTTGGGGCTCCTCGCCCTCGCGGGCCAGGTCCATGACGATCACGCGCTTGGGCACGCCGACCTGGATCGCGGCCAGGCCGATGCCGGGGGCGTCGTACATGGTCTCCAGCATGTCATCCATCAGCGCGCGCAGGTCGTCGTCGACCGTCTCGACGGTCTGGGACTGCTGCTTCAGCACGGGATGCGGGACGACGAGGATCTCACGAAGGGCCATGGCGGGGCAGGTAAGGGTCCTATTCCTGAGCGTCAAGGTAGGAGAAGCGTCGCACCCTAACCTTCGCCGCCGGCCGCCAGCCGCACGGGCGGCGTCTCGTCCGCGGTCAGCTTGGCCAGCGGGCGCACCGCCACCTCCACAGGGGTCAGCTCCACCACTTCCTTGCCCTGGTGGTCCACCTTCAGCTCCTCGAAGCGGCGGGCCTGGGTCAGCACCTGGGTCTCCAGGGAGCCGACGAACTGATTGTAGCGGCTGACCGCCGCCTCCAGCGCCTTGCCCACCGAACCGGCGTGGGCGCCCATGACCGAGATGCGCTTGTAGAGCTCCTTGCCCAGGTCGGCGATCTTCTGGGCGTTGGCGGCCTGCTCCTCGACGCGCCAGCCGTAGACCACCGCCTTGCACAGGGCGAACAGGGTCGACGGCGTCACGATCACCACGCGGCGGTCCATGGCGTCGTTCATCAGCTCGGGCGCCCGGTCCAGCGCCGCCGCCAGGGCCGAGTCCAGCGGTACGAACATGGCCACGAAGTCGGGCGAGTTCTGGAACTGGTCCCAGTAGGCCTTGGCCGAGAGTCCCTGGATGTGGCCCCGCACGCTCTGGACGTGGCGCAGGCCGGCGGCGTCGCGGGCGAAGTCCTCGGTGGCGTCCTGCAGCTCCAGGAAGGCGTTCAGCGAGCACTTGGCATCGATCACGAACAGCCCGCCCCCGGGCAGGCGCACCGTCACGTCCGGCCGCCGGCGGCCCTCCTCGGTGTCGGTCGAGGCCTGTTCCTCGAAGTCGAAGCGGCCCGAGAGGCCCGCAGCCTCCAGCACGTTGCGCAAGGTCTGCTCGCCCCAGCGGCCCTGCACGCCGGCCCCGCGCCGCAGCGCGGCCGACAGCTTGCGCGCCTCGTCCTGGGTCGCGGTGGAGGCGGCCAGCATCTGGGCGATCTGTTCCTTGAGGCCGCCCTGTTCCTCGGCCCGCTGCTTCTCGACGGCGGTCACCTGCTCCTGGAACTTCTGCAGGCTCTCGGCCACCGGCTTCAGCTGCGCCTCGAGGCGCGCCTGCGCCAGCTGTTCGCGGTTGCGGACCGCCTCCTCGTTCTTGCGCAAGATCTCCTCCGCCACGCTGGTCGCCGACTGAGTCAGCTGGGCGCGCACCAGGTCGCCCTGTTCCGCCATCAGCTTCATGCGCAGCTCGGCATGCGAGGCCCGGCCGCGCTCGCGCAGCGCCCAGGCTATGGCCCCGGCGGCGATGAGCACGCAGAGGACCGCGAGGAAGAGGAGCCCGTTCATGGTGCGTTCTTAGCGCGCTCCGCGAGTCGGCGGAAGCACGGCGCACGGCCGCCGCCCATGGCCGCCCGCGGCGATCCGTGCCAGCTTGCCGGCCATCGCCCCGGCAGAGGGCGCAGGGGATGCACGATGACGACGGGGGCCGCCGCGACGCCTGCGCGCCCGGGCATTGGCCCGTGGGTGGTCCCGCTGCTCGCGTTGGCGGTGTTCGCCAATTACGTGGACCGCGGCAACCTCGCCACGGCGGCGCCGCTGCTGAAAGGCGAGCTCGGACTGGGCGCCACCGATGTCGGGCTGCTGCTTTCGGCGTTCTTCTGGACCTATACGCCGGGCCTCGTGCTGGCGGGCTGGCTGGCCGACCGCTTCGACGCGTACCGCCTGCTGGCCGCGGGACTGATCGTCTGGTCGGCGGCGACCCTGCTCAGCGGCTTCGCCGGGGCGTTCGCAACGCTGTTGCTGCTGCGCCTGGTCCTGGGGCTCGGCGAGAGCGCCGCCCTGCCCTGCAGCTCCAGCCTGATCGCCCGCCACGTGCCGCCCGAGCGGTTGGGCGCCGCGAACGGCCTCGTCGTCGCCGGCCTCTCCCTCGGGCCCGCCGTGGGGGTCTTCTTCGGCGGCCTGCTGATGGCGCACGTCGGATGGCGCGGCGCCTTCATCCTCTTCGGCGCCGTCTCGCTGATCTGGCTGGTTCCCTGGATCGTCGCGACCCGCACGCTCCCGCGTGGCGGACGCACGGCCGACGTTGCGCCAGGACCCTCGTTCGCCGACATCCTGCGCCGGCCCGAGGCCTGGGGCGCCAGCGTCGGTCATTTCTGCACCAACTACGGCTTCTACTTCCTCGTCTCCTGGGTGCCGCTCTACCTAGTGCAGGTGCACGGCTATTCCCTCGAGCACATGGCCACGGTCGGCGGGGCGCTCTACCTGCTGTACGCCGCCTCGTCCTTCGCGGGCGGCTGGGTCTCGGACCGCTGGATCCAGGCCGGCGGCGCACCGACCCGGGTGCGGAAGACCTTCTTCGTCGCTTGCCACGCGGTCGGGGCCTCCGGCTTCCTCGTCTGCGCGGTCGCTCCACCCACCTTGGCGCTGGTCGGCCTGTTCGTCGTCGGCATGGCGTTCGGGGCCGTCGGTCCGCACATCTACGCCACCGCCCAGACCCTGGCCGGACCCCAGGCCGCCGGGAAGTGGATCGGGGTCCAGAACGGACTGGGCAACTTCGCCGGCATCCTGGGGCCCGTGGTCACCGGGATGATCGTCGACCGCACCGGCGGGTTTGGGGGCGCTTTCGCCCTGACCGCCGGCATCGTCCTGCTGGGCGTGGTGGGTTGGGCGATGGTGATCCGGAAGATCGCGCCGATCGACTGGGCCGCGGCAAAGGCAGGCTAGCCGACCAGCCGGCCGCCGATGGTCTCGCCGCGCGACAAGGTCGAGGTGATCGGCGCCAGCAGGAACATGTCGCCCAGACCCTGCGCCGCGGCGGCAGGACCGATGTCGCGGATCAGGTGGTGGCGAAGGCTGTCGGGGATGCTGTCCTCGGCGGCCAGAGGGTCTCGGCTGAGCAGTTCCTCGCACCGGGCGTCATCCGCCGCGCGGTCGCCGCTGAGGTCGTCGATCCGCTCCATCACGATGGGGTAGGCCGAGGGCGTGCGCGCGGCGTTCAGCGCCGCCGCCATGACGATCCCGTCCAGGAACGAGGCTTTCGACAGGGGCACCCCGTTCCAGATCACGAAGATCGGGGTCTGCCCTACGGTGTCGAACAGGATGGCGAAGAGCTGGCCCTCGGCCGGCAGCAACCACCCGTCGAAGAGCAGGCCCGCGCCGCCGACCTTGAACTGCAGCAGCCCGTTCTCGTGGCGGCGGATCATGCCGTGGTCGTGGAAGAAGCGGCCTGGCATCATCACGGACGGCCGCGTCGTGCGCCAGAAGCCCTCGTAGGCATGGCCGCGCCGCTCGGTGGTCAGGCGCGACATCTCCAGCACCGGCAGCGGCAGGGCGTCGGGCGCGTCGTGCACCCCCGCGACCCCATGGCCGTTCACCGCCGCCGCCACGCCCAGCAGGCCCGCCAGGCCCGGCAGGTCCCGGTCCCAGTCCAGCATGGTGAAGCCGGGCCGATGCTGCGAGATCAGGCGGGTGAGGTTTTCGAGGCTGTGCGCCGAGGGGCTGACGGCCCCCGAGGCCCACCGGCCGACGAGAGACTTGTCCACGCCGAGCTCAGCCGCCAGGCGCCCACGGCTCATCGAAAGCGCCTTGAGCACCAGCGTCAGCTTCTCATGGAACTGCGCGGATAACATCATCGACGAACATTGTTCCACAATGCAACCCCCTCCTGCAACCGTTGCGCACCGGGTTGCACGGACGGTTCAGCACGAGGCGCCACGGTTGCGTCTTTCGGCGTCGTTCGCTGCACCTGGGCGAGGCATGGGCGCGGCCCTAGCGTGTTGGTCGACGAAACGCGGCGAAGACCGTGGCGCAGGAGGAAGCCATGCGAGTGGCCCAGCACATCTTCTATGCGGTGGCGACGCTGGCCGGCGTCTCGCTCATCGCCCTGAACGGCCCATCGCACAGCCTGACCACGACGGCGGGCGGCGTCACCGCCTGCCGCAGCGACCATCTCGAACGCCCCTGCATGCCCGGAAGCGGGGGCGGCGTTCTTCAGGGCGATCAAGTGATCGCCCGGTGACTGGGCAATGAGCCAGGCGGTGGTGCGCCGACACTCCCATGCACGTCGCACCGCATAGGCCCTGGCTCGCGCCGAACCGTCTCCCGCGGAACTCGGCGCCGCGGCGACCAGAGACCTCTCCTGGTCCCGCTTAGACCCCGATGGGGTGCTGGCGCTCCGCGCCGTCCTCGGCCTTCCTCACGGCCGGGGGCGGACGCGGAGTTGTCGTTCGTGGCCTCAGGCCGGCCGCCTGGCCCGCATGGCCTGGGCGATGGTGCCGTCGTCCAGCCAGTCCAGTTCGCCGCCCACCGGCACGCCCCGGGCCAGCATGGTGACGCTGACGTCAGCATTGGCCAGGCGGTCGGCCAGATAGTGCGCGGTGGTCTGGCCGTCGACGGTGGCCGGCAGCGCCAGGATCACCTCGCGCACCCCCTCGTCCGAGGCCCGGCTCACCAGCGGCCCGACGCGCAAGGCGTCCGGCCCCACGCCGTCCAGCGCCGACAACAGCCCGCCCAGTACGTGGTAGCGGCCGCGGAAGGCGCCGGCCCGCTCCATGGCCCAGAGCGCGCCCACCTCCTCGACCACGCAGATCAGCGAGGCGTCGCGGGCGTTGTCGGCGCAGATGGCGCAGGGGTCCTGGGTGTCGAGCGAACCGCAGACCTGGCAGGTCTTCACCCGGGCCGCCGCTTCCGAAAGCGCATCCGACAACGGCAGCAGCAGTTGGTCGCGCCGCTTCAGCAAGGCCAGCGCCGCGCGCCGCGCCGACCGCGGCCCAAGCCCCGGCAGCTTCGACAGCAGGCCGATCAGGCGCTCGATCTCGGGTCCGGCGGAGGCGGCCACTTAGCCCTTCGGAACCCGCGTGGCCTGGCTCATCACCACGACCCAGCGGCCGTTCCGCTTCTGCCAGATGTCGACGAAGCGCAGCTTCACGTCGAACGCTTCGCCGCCGGCCGTGCCCTTGGCGCGCGCCACCCCGCCCAGGAGAGCCGCGTCGCCCATCACCTTCTCGACCTTATCCTCGACCACGAAGGGCTCCAGCTTGTAGCCGGGGGCGATCTGGTCGGCGATGAAACTGGTCTTGTCCTGCCGCTGACCGCCCGAGTTGTGCAGCACGTAGTCATCGGCCAGCAGCCGCTCCAGCGCCGCCTTGTCGCTGTGCGCCTGGGCCTCGTCGTAGTCGTGCGCGGCCTTGGCGAGATCGGCCGGCAGCGCCACCGCCGCAGCGGCCAGGAGGGCGGTGATGAGCATCAGAACTTCGGCATCCCCGGAATGTTCATGCCCGCCAGCGGACCGGCCGCCTCGCGCATGACCTCGGCCTGTTTTTCATCCAGCTTGCGCTTGGCGTCGGCGTGGGCGGCGATGATCAGGTCGGACACCACCTCGCCTTCGCCGGGCGCCATCAGGCTCTCGTCCAGGTCGACGCGCGCGAGCTCGCCCGTACCCTTGAGCACCAGCTTGACCATGCCGCCGCCGGACGTGCCCTCGACCTCCAGCGCCTGGATCTTCTCCTGGGCCTCGGCCATGCGCTGCTGCATGGCCTGGGCCTGCTTCATGATCGAACCCAGGTCTTTCATCCCTTAGTCCTCGTCACCATCGTCTTCGGGAGGCGGCGCTTCGGCCGGCTCGGGTTGCTTGAGGTGGCGTATGCCCACGATCTCAGTTCCGGGGAAGGCCTGCATGACCCCCTGGACGAACGGGTGTTGCTCCACCTCGGCGCGGACCTCGCGCTCCTCGCGCTTTTGTTTCTCCCATAGGCTCTCGGCCCCGCCGCCGCCCTCGGCCGCGATCAGCCAGCGCTCGCCGGTCCACTCCTTCAGCCGCATCACCAGACGCTGAGCCAGGTCGTTCGGCGCGCCAGGCGCCGGTTCGTAGGTGATGGCGCCGGGCCGGAAGTTGATCGGCCGGATGAATCGTTCCACGTCCAGCTTGAGCCGGATGTCGCGGCGCCGGTCGATCAGCGCCAGCATATCCTCGAAGGTCTGCAGGTTGGCCACCGGCTCGGTCGACGGCTGGCCCGGCGCAAGCTGCTGACGGGCGACCGCATTGGTGGCGACGCTCGCGCGAGCTCCGCCGCCACCGCCACCGCCGGGGCCGCCACCGCCTGGACCCTGGCCGCCGGCCGGGTTCTCGCCGGCCTGGAGCCGCCTGAGCGCCTCCTCGGGGCCGGGCAGGTCGGCGGCGTAGGCGAGCCGGATCAGCGCCATGTCGACCGCCGCCGCCGCGTCGGGCGCGCGCCGCACCTCGTCGTAGGCCTTGAGCGTGAGCTGCCAGATCCGCGACAGAGTCCCGGCCGACACAGCCGCCCCGATGGCCGCCAGCCGCAGCGCCTGTTCCTTGGGCATCACCAGGGCGTTGGGCCCAATGGCCTTGGCCACCGAGGCGCCGTGAGTGTGGTCCAAGAGGTCCATCACGACCTGGTCGGGATTGGCGCCATAGCCATAGAGCTGGCGGAAGGTCTCGATGGCCCCGCCGGCCTCGCCGCGCATGATCTGTTCCAGCAGGGTGATCGTCTGGGCGCGGTCGGCGAGGCCCAGCATGTCGCGGATCGAAGCGGCGGTGACGGTCTGGCCCGGCTCGGCCTGGACGATCGCCTGGTCCAGCATCGACTGGCCGTCGCGAACCGAGCCCTCGGCGGCGCGGGCGATCAGCATCAGGCCCTCGGCCTCGACGCGCGCGCCTTCGTTCTCGCAGATCATCTCCAGGTTCTTGACCAGCACCTCGGGCTCCACCCGGCGCAGGTCGAACCGCTGGGTGCGCGAGAGGATGGTCACCGGCACCTTGCGGATCTCGGTGGTCGCGAAGATGAACTTGGCGTGCGGCGGCGGCTCCTCCAGCGTCTTCAGGAGCGCGTTGAACGCCCCGGTCGACAGCATGTGGACCTCATCGATGATGTAGACCTTGTAGCGGGCCTCGACCGGCGCATACCGCACGCCGTCCAGCAGCTCGCGGATGTCGTTCACGCCGGTGCGGCTGGCGGCGTCCAGCTCCAGGACGTCCATGTGCCGGCCCTCGATGATGGCGCGGCAGTGGAGGCCCTCTTCCCGCAGGTCCAAAGACGGCTCGTGGACCGTGGCGGTTTCGTAGTTCAGGGCGCGGGCGAGCAGGCGCGCCGTGGTGGTCTTGCCCACGCCCCGCACGCCGGTGAGCATGAAGGCGTGCGCGATCCGGCCCGTGGCGAAGGCGTTGCGCAGGGTGCGGACCATGGCCTCCTGGCCATAGAGGTCCTCGAACGACCGCGGCCGGTACTTCCGCGCGATGACGGTATAGGCCGCGCCTTCGTCATCGGCCGGCTTGGGCGGCGGCGGCGGCGCACCGCCGAACATGTCGCCCGTGTTGGGGTCGCGCTCGGGCGGAGAATCGTCGCGCGTGAGGTCGTCGTCACCCATGGCGACCATCTAACGGGACGCCCCGGTGCGGGGGAAGGGGAAAGCCGGGCCCAGCCCGGAAAGCGCCGCTGACCGCGTTCGCCGCACGTCGGTATATTTACAGAATTGACTTATTAGTACTTGTTTCATAATTACTGGACTCCTGCGCGCCGCCGAGGCATTTTCCGGCGTCACGGGCGGTCAGCCCACATCACCGCCCTCCTCCGCCCGCCCGCGAGCGGCGAAGAGCGGTGGCGCGCGGCCGAAGCCCACCATTTGGAGTAACAGTATGAAACGGCTTGCCTGTTCCATCGCAGCCTCGATCGCCGTCGCCTTCTCGGCGTCGGCCGCCGCGGCGGCGACCTATATCAACTACGGCCCCGTCGGCTCGGACGGCGGCTTCACCATCACCTTCGGCAACACGGGCATCACGGACACCAACTTCACCGACACGTTCGACTTCAGCATGCCGACCGGGCGCGCCGACTTCGTCATCACGTCGACGATGAGCGGCGGCAGCCAGAACATCACGTGGTCGAACATCGCCTTCAACGGCGCCGCCTTCGACTCGGGCTCGGCGGGTTGGAACGAGTTCAACTTCCTGAACGGCGTCACCGTGACCAAGGACTCGCAGCAACGGCTGGTCCTGACGGGCGTCGGCGGCGGCAACGCGGCGTACAGCGGCGTCATCACCTTCATGCCCCTCGCCCCGGTTCCCGAACCGACGAGCTGGGCCCTGATGATCGGCGGGTTCGGCTGCGCCGGCGCGGTGCTGCGTCAGCGCAACCGGGTCAAGGCCGCGGCATGACCCCTGGCGCAGCGTCACGGCCCCGGGTCAAGGCGCTGCGCCGGCTGGATCGCGATGTGGTGGAGGGTGGAGACCGGACGACAACCCGAAGCGTGACCCGTTGTGGCTGCTTCCTTCCGGACCTGACCAGGTTGGCGGGGCGCTCGTCCGCCGCCGATCTCCGCGGCGGCATATGGCGGATCGGCAGCCCCAGGGCAAGGGGCCGGTGTGTCGCGCACGTGGCGGACCGGCTCGCCGCCTAGGCGGAGGGAGCCCCGGCGACCGGGGCTCCCTTTGTCTCAGACCTTCGCGGCCGCGGCCTCGGCCAGGGCCTTGTCGATGTCGCTGGCGTCGTGGCGCTCCAGCAGCGCCGGCTGGCCCTGGGCCCGGTTGACGATCCGGCCGCGCTTCACCGCCGGCCGCTGGCCGATCTGGTCGGTCCAGCGCTGGACGTTCGTGTAGCTTTTCACGTCCAGGAACTCGCCGGCCTCGTAGGCGCCGCCCTTGGCCAGCAGGCCGTACCAGGGCCAGGTAATGATGTCGGCGATCGTGTACTCGCTCCCGCCCAGGTATTCGCTCTCGCCCAGCCGGCGATCCAGCACGTCCAGCTGGCGCTTCACCTCCATGGCGTAGCGGTCGATGGCGTATTCGATCTTGAAGGGCGCATAGGCGTAGAAGTGGCCGAAGCCGCCGCCGAGGAACGGCGCGCTGCCCATCAGCCACATCACCCACGACATGACCTCGGCGCGCTTCGCCGGCTCGGTGGGCAGGAAGTCACCGAACTTCTCGGCGAGGTGGATCAGGATCGCGCCGCTCTCGAAGACCCGGATGGGCGTCGGGCCGCTGCGGTCCACCAGAGCCGGGATCTTGGAATTCGGGTTCACGTCCACGAAGCCCGAGCCGAACTGATCGCCCTGACCGATGTTGATGAGCCACGCGTCGTATTCCGCGCCCTTGTGGCCCAGGGCCAGCAACTCCTCCAGCAGGATCGTGACCTTCACGCCATTCGGCGTGCCGAGCGAATAGAGCTGGAGCGGATGCTTGCCGATCGGCAGCTCCTTCTCGTGCGTCGGGCCGGCGATCGGGCGGTTGATCGCGGCGAAGCGGCCGCCACTCTCCTTGTTCCATTGCCAGACCTTGGGCGGAACATAGCCCGCGGGTTGGTTCGGAGGCGGCTCGGACATTCTTCTCTCCCTGGCTTTCGTGGGCGCTCGCGACCCGGCGCCGCTTCGATGTGGGGCGCCGGATCGCGTTTGGCCAGAGCCGCGCAGGGGTCAGGCGGCGATGGACGGCCTGGACGAGGCCGCGGCGGGGGCCGGCGGCTCGGCCGGCCAGATGAATCGCCCCGCCATCGAACCGTCGCGCAGCCGGATCCTCAGCTCGCTCGCGGCCCCATGGCGCCCCAGGCGGGCCGCCAGCTTCCGGGCCGCGGTCTCGGCCGCCCCGCCCCTGGTGAAGACCATGTCGCCCGCCACCCCGTCGACGCTCACGCGCCAGCCGCCGTCGAGCGGCGCGACTTCGATGATCCGCATGGGGACGCTCCTACTGGGCCGTGAACCGCTGGGCCCAGTCCAGGCGTCGCAGCGCATCGCGGACCTCGAAAAGCGGAACAGGCTCCGGCGTTCCCAGCAACCAACGCAAGGTAGGCTGGTCCTTTACCGCCGACGCGTCCGACGCCCACGACGACAGGATCGCCCGTTTTTCAGTGTGGTCGAGATGGGGATCCTTGAGCACGTCGTCCGGGCTGATGTAGCCCGGCGCGGGCCTGAGGCAGCGGTCCATCGCCGCCGCCAGTCCTTGCTGCTGGATCGCATGTTCAGAGGTCGCGAGCCTCATCTGAACTCTCCTGAATAGCTGTCCTTTCTCCACACGCCGGCCGCGGAGCAGACCGGCGCGCGCGATGATTTGGAAACGACGCGAGAGCTTTCAAGAGGGCGCGCGGCCCCCTTCCGCTCCTAAGGCGACGCCTCGACGGCGGTGCGCGGTCGCCCTAGATAGTCGGCCATGGCGCTCTCCTTCTTCCAGAACACTTTCGCCGGCAATCCGCTGAACCGGGCCAGCGACCGACGCGGCGACACCGCCTGGCTGGCCGAACAGTTGGCCTCGTCGGACTCGCTGGGGCTCGCGCTGTGGAACGGCAAGCCCCTGGCCGAGAAGACCAAGGACGGCGGGGTCCAGATCGCTTACCTGCCGGCCAAGCTGGCGGGCGAACTGGCGGGGGGCAACGAGCGCCTGCTGTTCATGGGCCTCTGGCAGGAGACGGCCATTTTCGCCGTCGACATGGAGGGCTCGGGCGACCCGACCCAGGGGCCGCTGCAGGGCCTGGGCGAGTTCATGGATCTGCGCCAGATCGCGCTGCGCCTGCCGGCGCCCGACGCCGGCATCCTCGCCACCGCCAAGTCGATGTTCGAATGGCGCCGACGCCACCAGTACTGCGCGGTCTGCGGCCAGCCCTCCGAGCCCCGGGAAGGCGGCTGGAAGCGCCAGTGCCCCGCCTGCGAAGCCGAGCATTTTCCCCGCACCGATCCTGTCGTGATCATGCTGGCCTACCACGGCGACCGCTGCATGCTCGGCCGCCAGGAGATCTGGCCCAAGGGCATGTTCTCGGCCCTGGCCGGCTTCCTGGAGCCCGGCGAGAGCATCGAGGAGGCCTGCGCCCGCGAGCTGGCGGAAGAGGCCGGCCTGCGCACCCGCAACGTGCGCTACCACTCCACCCAGCCCTGGCCCTATCCGTCATCCCTGATGATCGGGCTGATCGCCGAGGTGGAGGACGACGAAGGCACGCCCGACCAGACCGAACTGTCCGAGGTCCGCTGGTTCACCCGCGAGGAGGCCCGCCAGCTGATCCGCGGCGAGATCGAGGGCGTGTTCTGCCCCCAGCCGATGGCCATCGCCCACCAGCTGCTCAAGGCCTGGGCCGAGGAGGGCTAGCGGCTGCGGAACGGGTCCGCGGGGTAGACCCCCAGGATCTCGAACCGCTCCGAGAAGAACGCCAGTTCGTCGAAGGCGCGCGCCAGGCCGATATCTTCGGGGCGCCCGTCGACCTCGGAATAGAAGAAGGTGGCCGTGAAGGCGCCGTTCTCCATGTAGCTCTCGAGCTTGGTCATGTTGACGCCGTTGGTCGCGAACCCGCCCAGGGCCTTGTAGAGCGCCGCCGGGAGGTTCTTCACCCGGAAGATGAAGCTGGTCACGCAGGGCGTGGTGAAGGGCGGCGGCGGCGGGGTCTTCTCGGCTGTCATGACCAGGAAGCGCGTCGTGTTGTTGTGCTCGTCCTCCATGTCGCGCGCCAGGATCTCCAGGCCGTAGATCTGCGCGGCGAGGGCGGGCGACAGTGCCGCCTTGGTCGGATCGGGATGCTCGGACAGCAGCTTGGCGGCGCCCGCGGTGTCGCCGGTGGCCTCGGTCTTCAGGCCCATGCGGCGCAGCGTCTTGCGGCACTGACCCAGGGCGATCGGCATGGAGAGAGCGGTCTTCACCTGTTCCAGCCTCACGCCGGGGTTCGCCATGAGCTGGAAATGGATCGGCTTGAACCGCTCGCCGATGATCTTCAGGCCAGACGACGGCAGCAGATGGTGCACGTCGGCGACGCGGCCGGCGATCGAGTTCTCGACCGGGATCATGCCCAGTTGGCAATCGCCGGATCGGACCGCCTCGAACGCCTCCTCGAAGGTGGCGTGCGGCACGGGCTCCATCTCCGGAAACGCGGCGGTGCAGGCCTCATGGCTGTTGGCGCCAAGTTCGCCCTGGAAGGCGATGCGTCCTCTAGTCATTGAGTGTCCTTGCGTGGGCGCGCGCCCGTTCGAGATCGGAAGGGTTGTCGACGGAGATGGGCGCCTCGTCGATCACGGCGGCCCAGATCTGCATGCCGAGCTCCAGGGCGCGAAGCTGTTCCAGCCGCTCGCGGCGTTCCAGCGGCGACGGCGGCGCGGCGGTGAAGCGCTCGAGCGCCGCACGCCGATAGCCGTAGACGCCATGATGCAGCCAGACCGGGCCATCGCCGTAGAGCACCGAGCGCGTGAAATAGAGCGCCCGCGCCGTGCGGCCATCGGGCGACATCGCCGCGACCACCTTCGGGATGTCCGGGTTGGCCCGCTCGGCCTCGTCGGCTTCGGCCACCATCACGGTGGAGATGTCGCACGACGGCTCACGCGCCAGCAGGTCGGTGACCGCCCTCACGACTTCGGGCGCCAGGAAGGGAATGTCGCCCTGCAGGTTCACCACGACGTCGTGCGCGCCGGCCGGATCGATCTCGTGCAGCGCGGCCAGGATGCGGTCGGACCCCGATGGCAGATCCGGATCAGTCAGCACCGCGCGGCCGCCGGCCGCCTGCACGGTCTCGACGATCTCGCGGTCGCCCGCCGCCACCGCCACCGGACCGACGCCGGCAGCTTGCGCCTGGCGGAGCACACGCACGATCATCGGTACGCCAGCGATGTCGGCGAGGGGCTTCCCCGGCAGGCGGGTCGCGGCCATACGCGCGGGGATGAGGACAATCGGGTTCATGCCGGAGGGGTGAGACGTCTTGGGCGTTGCGCGAGCGCCGGTAGCGTGTAAGAGAGCCGCACGCAATAAGGGGCGGGATTCCCGCGCGTCCGGGGGCCCTGCCCCACGGCCGATGAGAGGCGTGACTAGGGGACTATGAGCGACCTGACGTTCAACAAGATCGCCGGCGCGGTGCTGGCGACCGGCTTGGCCATCGTCGGCCTTCGTGAGCTTTCCGCCAGCGTGTTCACGCCCGAGCATCCGGCCAAGGCCGGTTATGTGGTGGAGGTCGCCGAAGAGGGCGGTGAAGCCGGCCCGGCCGCGGACACCCTGCCCGACTGGGGCACCGTCCTGGCGACGGCCGATGTGAAGGCGGGCGAGGCCAGCTTCGCGAAGTGCAAGTCCTGCCACTCGATCGAACAGGGCGGACCGAACGGCACCGGCCCGGATCTCTGGGGCGTGGTCGGCCGCAAGCCCGGCAGCCATGGCGGCTTCGCCTATTCGGCGGCCATGACGGAATTCGGCGGCAAGCAGGCGGCCTGGGACTACGACCACCTCTACGAGTTCATCAAGGGCCCGCAGAAGTACATTCCCGGCACCAAGATGACCTTCGTCGGCATCAAGAAGTCGGAAGACCGCGTCAACCTGATCGCCTACCTGCGCTCGCAGGGCGGTACGCTGCCGGTGCCCGCGCCCGACCCGTCGCGCGCGCCCGGCGCTGCTGCGGCGGCTCCCGCGGCTGATGGGGCGGCGGCTCCGCCCGCGGCCGAAGGCCAGCCCACGGCGACTCCGGCTGCCGCTCCGGCGGCTCCCGGCGGCGGTCCGGCCGGTCAAGCCCCCGCTGCCCCGGGCGCCACGCCCGCTCCGGCGGCTCCGGCCAAGAAGTAAGGTCACGCACTCCCCTTCTTCCCTTGCGGGAGAAGGTGTCAGCCATCGGCTGACGGATGAGGGGTCGCACGGCGCAAGCCGGCGGCCCTTCTTCGTTTCGGTCTGAGCCGTGGGGCGACCCCTCATCCGGCCGCTGCGCGTCCACCTTCTCCCGCAGGGGGAGACGGACGCGCTAAATCCGCCGGTAGGCCGTCGGCTGGCCTGAACCCGCCGCGTCGATGCGGGCGATGGCGTCGGCGAGCGGCTCGATCACGGTCGCCATGTGGTGGCCGTTGGCGTGGACGATGCGCCCCTCGCCGATCCCCATGGCCACGTGGCCCTTCCAGAACACCAGGTCGCCCCGGCCGAACGCCTCCGCCTCGATAGGCGCGCCCAGGGCCTGTTGCTGATCGGTATCGCGCGGGCAGGCCCGGGCGCAGGCGAACAACGCCTGCTGGATCAGGCCCGAGCAGTCCAGGCCCAGGCTCTCGCGTCCGCCCCAAAGGTAGGGCGTGCCGACGAAGCGCTCGGCCACCGCCGCCCAGTCGTCCTCGAACTCGCCGATCGGCGAGAGGTGCGCGGCGGTCATCCAGCCCGCGCCCGCCACCTTGGCCAGCTTGCCCTCGACGGCTTCCACCGTGACCAGGCTGTTGATCGAATACGGGCCGATGGCGCGCGCCTTGATGCTGGCCTCGGCGAAGGCGTAGGTGCGCAGGGCCGACACGCGATGCGTCGGCATGGCGCCGGCCGGCTGCAGCGCCGAGGCGTGCACGTAGCCCACATAGCCGTCGCGAGCCGCCTGGCCGAACAGCCATTCGCCCTCCTCCTCCAGCACCTCGAAGCGCTCGCCGAACAGGATCTGGTCCATCTGTTCGGAGTCGTGCGAGGCGGCGGCGCGGATGGCGGACGCAGGCGTCATGCAGCCCATGGCCTTGGGATCGAGGTAGACCTCGGCTTCCAGCACGCCTTCCAGGCTGCGGGCGGCAATGCCGTCGCGCCAGGGCGTGATGCGCGGATCATGCTTCATGCGAAACGCTCGCGGATCATGCGGTATAGACCACGGATGGCCTGGGCCTCGCCGCCACCGGGGAATCCGGGACGGGCGCGTGGGTTCCAGGCGAAGATATCGAGATGCACCCACGCAGATGTGGGCGCGAACTTCTGAAGAAAGAGTGCCGCTGTCACCGAGCCCGCCTGGGCCCAGCCGTCTGGGTCGTTCTTGATCTCGGCCACGTCGCTGTCGAGCGCGTCGGCGTAGGGCTTCCAGAGCGGCATGCGCCACAGAGGATCCGATTCCGCCCTGGCCGCCGAGTCGATCTGAGCGGCGAGCTCTTCGTCGTCCGTGTAGAACGGCGGCAGCTGAGGACCCAGCGCGATGCGGGCGGCGCCCGTCAGGGTGGCCATGTCGATGGTCAGGGCCGGCTCCAGCTCGCAGGCCCGCGTGAGCGCGTCGGCCAGGATCAGCCGGCCCTCGGCGTCGGTATTGCCCACCTCGATGCTCAGGCCTTTGCGCGAGGCCAGCACGTCACCGGGGCGCATGGCGTCGCCCGAGATGGCGTTCTCGACCACCGGCACCAGGACCGAAAGCCGCACCGGCAGCCTGGCGGCCATCACCATCCGGCCCAGCGCCAGAGCGTGGGCGGCGCCGCCCATGTCCTTCTTCATCAGCCGCATGCCGGCCGAGGGCTTGATGTCGAGGCCGCCGGTGTCGAACACCACGCCCTTGCCGACGACGCAGACCAGCGGCTTGCCCGCCCCATTCTTGCCATCGGGGCCCCAGCTGATCTCGATGAAGCGGGGCGCGCGGGCCGGGTCGGCCGCGCGGCCCACGGCATGGATGGCCGGGTAATTGGCTTCCAGCAGCCCCTCGCCCTCGATCACCGTGATCTGGGCGCCGTGCTGCTCGGCGATTTCGCGTGCGATCGTCTCGATCTGCAGCGGGCCCATGTCGTTGGCCGGCGTGTTGACCATGTCGCGCGCCAGGGCGCAGGCGTGGGCCACCTGGCGGACCTCGGCGATGTCGCCGCCCTCGGCCAGCAGGCGCGGCCGTTCGCCGCTACCCTTGGAGCTCTTGTAGCGGTCGAACCGATAGGACCCCAGGGCGAAGGCCAGGGCCGCCTGGTCGGCGGTCACGGCGTCGGGCCTGCGCGCAATGCGATAAACGCCCGCCGGCAGCTTGGCCGGCAGGGCGCGGAAGGTGGTCCAGCTGTCGCCGGCTCCGAACAGCACGCGGTCGAGCCCGCCGTCGGCGCCCGGGACCAGCAGCAGCTGGCCCGCCTTGCCCTTGAAGTCGACGGTGCGCGCCAGCCCGACGACGAAGGCGTCGGCCTCGAGCGCGGCGGTCGCTTCAGCCTCGGTGAGGGCGTGGACGGGGGTGGCCGAGCCGTCCCAGGTTTCGAGCAGCACGTCCGACATGGCTAGAGGCCCAGCACCTTGGCGAACGGGGAGCTGGGAAGCGCCAGCAATGCGCCCGCGGCGATCGCGACGCCATAGGGCACGCCCTCGCCCTTGTCGGCGAGCCGATTGATCCAGGGCGGCCCCAGGACCACTAGCGGTCGCAGACGGCTCGATCGCATGGCGAGGAGGCCCAGGGCCACCAGTCCGCCGGTGAACGCCGCGGCAAACAGGAAAGTCGGCAGTGCGGACCAGCCCAGCCAGAGCGACACCGCGGCGAGGAGCTTGGCGTCACCGCCACCAACCCAGCGCATCGCGAACATACCGATCCCGACCGCCAACACGGCGCCGCCGACCGCGAAGTGGAGTCCCATGGCCGGAAGCGGCAGGCCGGTCGCCAGGGCGGCGAACGGAAATACCGCCAGCAGCGCCAGCGACATCCAGTTGGGGATCGTGAACGAGGTCGCATCGCTCACCGCGGCGGCCAGGACGAGGGCCGGGAAACAGAGCACCAGGGCGGCGGCGATGAGCGCGATCATGGCAAACAAAACCTCTCTAGCATACTTATGCCCACCTGCGGGTGAACGGAGCGTTGCAGCCAAGCTTGAAATGAAAAAGGCCCCCGGCGTTTCCACCGGGGGCCTGATGCGTGCGACTGCGTGGCGGCTTAGGTGCCGGCCTCGTCCAGGGCAGTCTGGATTTCGGTGAACTTCGTCTGGAGGCTGCCGCCGACGAGCGTCAGGGCGCCCACGATGACGACCGAGATCAGGGCGGCGATCAGGCCGTATTCGATGGCGGTCGCGCCGGATTCGTCCTTCGCGAAGCGGGTCAGGAACTTGGTCATTGAGCTCTCTCCTTGGTGTTAGCGAGCAGACTACGCTGGGGCCTCAAGCTCTTGCCTGCTCGCCCCTAAGAACACGTCCAAGGTCGCTCACCGCGTTTAAAGCCGCATGAATCCGGATGACTAATAAATCTACATCATTATCGGCCATTAATGGTTTACGCAGATAAACCATACTGTGCTGAAGCTTGTAGTTCCCGAGGAAAATCAGGCCAAGCCTACTGGCCGTAGGCCGCGCCCCGGCTGCCGCCACGCACGAACGCCAACCCCACCAGGCCAACGGCCAGCAGTAACAGCAGTGTCGCGAAGCCGCCCTGCTGGGTGCCCGTGACCCGGGTGCCGACATTGACCAGGGTCGGCGCGAGCCAGGCCGTGGCGACGCCCGACAGGGCATAGACCCCGAAGAAGGCCCCCGTCTGCTCGGGCGGCGTGATCCGCGTCAGCAGGGTGCGGCTCGACGCGTATTGGGCGGTGATGAAGACGGCATTCACGAAGCCGACCAGGACGAAGACCAGATCCGGCAAATGGGTGAAGACCGGCCCGTTCCAGATCGGGCCGTGCGCCCCGGCGTCGTAGGGCCAGAAGAACAGGATCCGGTCGGGCCGCATGCCCAGGAACGCCGTCAGGCCCAGCATGGTCATGAAGATCTCGATGCGCAGGGCGTTCTTCGGCCCGATGGCCTCGTCCAGCCAGCGCGCGACGAAGCCACCGACGACGGCGAAGATGCTGAGCAGGATTCCGTAGGCGAGCATCTCGAGCGCGCCCCACTTCATCACCCCCACGGCATAGACCCCAGCGTAGACCAGCACGCCGTTCATCCCGTCCACGAAGAACATCCGCGAGCCGATGTAGACGGCCGCGTCCTTGAAGTGGGTGATGGTCTTCAGCATGCGCCAGAGTTCGCGCGCGCCCTGAGCGAAGGCGCGCAGGACCGGTGTCCCGGTGCGCGGCGCGTCCGGGGTCCAGAGAAATAGCGGGATCGATCCGAAGAACAGCAGACCCGCCGCGAGCCACGCCACCACCCGCTCGGGCTCATGGGCGGCGGGATCCAGGCCGAACAGCGGGGCGCTGGGCACCCAGCCCCAGTCCACCTTGCCCGGCAGGGCGAAGGCCCAGGCCGTGAACACCAGGGCGATGACCGAGAACAGGTTGCCCAGCGACAGCGCCAGGCCCGACGCCTTGTGCGCGCCCGAAAGTCCGGCCGCGCGCACCAGCAGAGAATTGTGGAAGATCTCGTTGTAGGCGAACAGCACCTGCACGGTCATGGCGAACAACATGGTCGTGCCGATCGAGAGGCCCGTTCCGTCGGGCTTGGCCCACCACAGCGCCGCTGTGAGCGGGATCATCAGGCCTACGATCAGGCCGAGCCAGCCCTTGCGCCGGCCCAGCTTGTCGATCGACGCGCCGATGAAGGGCGCCGTGGCCATCACCGTCCAGCCCGCGAGCTGTTGGGCGTGGCTGATGATCTCCTGCCCCTTCACGGGGTCGCCCACCATCGAGGCGGCCACGTAGGGCATGAAGATGTAGATGGTGATCAGGATGACGAAGGGGTCGCGGCCCCCCTCGAAGATCGACCAGGCGAGGCCGCCCCGGGTCAGCCGTCCATCGGTGGACGAACCACGGGTGTCGGCTTCACTGACGTCTTTCAAAATCGCATCCCCGATGGCCGTTCTGGATGACGGCCTTCACGGGCCGCACCGTACGCCGCGGGAATGGGTTGTCGATGGTTACTTGAGCCGCGCGTCCGCCGCCGCGATCACGGCGGCGGCATCGATCGCGACGCCCTGCGCGGCCAGCGCCTCGCTGAGCGCCGTCAGGCAGAGCCGCACGTGCCACGGGGTCGCCGAGGCGCCCATCAGGCCGATGCGCCAGACCTTGCCCTTGAGCGGGCCAAGGCCGGCCCCGATCTCCAGATCCCACGCCTTCAGCACATGCGCCCGCACCGCCGCCTCGTCGACGCCGTCGGGGACGAGTACGGTGTTGAGCTGCGGAAGCCGGTGCTTTTCGTCCACCAGCAGCTTCAAGCCCGCCGCCTCCAGGCCTGCGACCAGGGCCTCATGCATCCGCGCATGACGCACGGTCGCCGCCTGCACCCCTTCCTCGAAGATCACCACCAGGGACTCGTGCAGGCCGTACAGCGCATTGATCGGCGCCGTGTGGTGATAGGTGCGGCCACCCTCGCCGCCCCAGTAGGACATCAGCAGGTTGAAATCGAGCAGCCAGTTCCGGACCTTCTCCTTGCGGCCCGCGATGGCCGCCTGGGCCTGCTTGCTGAGCGCGATGGGCGACAGGCCGGGGGGCGCCGAAAGGCATTTCTGAGTCCCGGAATAGATGACGTCGGCGTCCCAGGCGGCGGCGTCCACGACGATCCCGCCCAGCGAGGTCACGCAGTCCACCACCGACAGGGCGCCGTGCCGGCGCGCCAGGGCGCAGAGCGTGGCCGCATCGCTGCGCACGCCCGTCGAGGTCTCGGCATGGACAAACGCCAGCACCTTCGTCGGCGCCTCGCCGAGCGCCGCGTCGACCCGCGCCGCGTCCACCGGCTGGCCCCATTCGTGGTCGACCGTCACGACGATGGCCCCAGCGCGCCCCGCCATGTCGGCCATCCGCCCGCCGAACGCTCCGTTCACCGCCACCACGCAGCGGTCGCCTGGCTCCAGCAGGTTCATGATCGCCGCCTCCATGCCGGCGGTGCCCGGCGCGGGCAGCGGGACGCACGCATGGTCCGGCGCGTTGAACAGCCGTTGCAGCGCCGCCTTGATGTCCTCCATCAGCGCCTGGAACTCGGGGTCCAGGTGGCCGATGGTCGGCCGCGCGAGGGCCGCCAGGACCCGGGGACTCACGTCGGAGGGGCCCGGCCCCATCAGGATCCGGCGCGGCGGTTGGAAGCTCTGCATCGGTGGAAACTCCAGCAGCCCGTTAGGCCAGCAGGCGGTCGTGAATGCGGCCGCGAAGATCGGTGTTCAGGCCCAGGGCCTCGTCGAGATAGCCGTCCAGCGACCCGTGCGCCTCGGTCATCACCTTGAACGCCATGTCCAGATACTCGGCCTCGACCCGCATGGCGGTGATCAGCGCCTCGTCGCTGGGCATGCGGCCGCCGGTCACCTCGGCCACGTGCTCTCGCATCATGGGCAGCCGCGCGACCATCCGCTCATGGTTGTTGGTCAGCAGGTAGTCCTCGCGGATGTCGTCGTCGTGGACGCCGGCCATGTGGTGGGTCAGGGCGCAGATGATGCCGGTGCGGTCCTTGCCCGCCGCGCAGTGGACCAGGATGGGCCCGTCGCTCTCGGCGAGCGCGCGGAAGTACCGCTGATAGAGGTCGATGTGCCGGCGCTGGAACGGCGCATGGCGATAGTAGTCCAGCATGTAGTCTCGGAACGAGGCGACGCTCAGGTCCGACGTCCTGATGAAGGTCGACCACTCGTCGGCGGTGTCCTGGCCGATGTCGTTCTCGATCACCTGGGCGGCGAAGCCGTTCCAGCGGCGCGACGGCTCCTTCTCACGCTCGTTCGAACGGCGCAGGTCCACGATCACCGCCAGCCCCAGGGCGGCCATCTTCTCAAGGTCGGCATCCGTCGCCCGCGACTGTCCGGCCGAGCGATAGAGCAGCCCGCGCTTCAGGCGCCTTTGCCCCGCGGCATAGTCGCCGAAGTCGCGGAAGTTCTCGATGGCTTCAAAGGGGATGTGGCGCATGCCGCGTCTTCTAGTCGCCTTCCGAGAACTTTTCGAGGCGGGGTGACGTCAGGTGAGACGCGCTCCTTCCCCTTCTCGGGAGGAAACTCGCGCTCACCGGAACGGCGGCTCGTCGAAGCTGCGCAGTTTGCGCGAATGCAGCCGATTGCCTTCCTGCTTCAGCAGGTCGATGGCCGCGAGACCGATCTGCAGGTGCTGGCCGATGGCGCGATCATAGAAGGCGTTGGCCTGGCCCGGCAGCTTGATCTCGCCGTGCAGTGGCTTGTCCGACACGCATAGCAGCGTCCCGTAGGGCACCCGGAACCGATAGCCCTGGGCGGCGATCGTGGCGCTCTCCATGTCGATGGCGACCGCGCGGCTCTGGTTGAAGCGCAGGGCGCTGGACGAATATTTCAGCTCCCAGTTCCGGTCGTCGGTGGACACCACCGTGCCGGTCCGCAGGCGCCGCTTCAGGATGTCGCCGGTCTCGCCCGTCACCTGCTCCGCCGCCCCGTTCAGGGCCAGCTGCACCTCGGCCAGCGGCGGGATCGGGATCTCGGGCGGCAGCACCTTGTCCAGCACGTGGTCGTCGCGAAGGTAGGCGTGGGCCAGGACGTAGTCGCCGATCTTCTGGCTGCCGCGCAGGCCGCCGCAGTGTCCGATCATCAGCCAGGCCTGGGGCCGCAGGACGGCCAGGTGGTCGCAGACGGTCTTGGCGTTCGACGGGCCGACGCCGATGTTCACCAGGGTGATCCCCGCCCGGCCTGGCGCCATCAGGTGATAGGCCGGCATCTGGTGCTTGCGCCAGGTCCCGGCGGCGACCGCGGCTTCGGGGTTCGGGGTGTCGGCCGTCACGAGGACGTGGCCTGCCGCCGACAACGCAGTGTAGGGCCCGCCTGCCTGCAGCTGCTTGCAGCCCCAGGCCACGAACTCGTCCACGTAGCGATGGTAGTTGGTGAAAAGGATGTACTGCTGCGTGTGCTCGGCCGGGGCGCCCGTGTAGTGGGCCAGGCGCGCCAACGAGAAGTCGGTGCGCAGGCCGTCGAACAGCGCCAGGGGCCGGGCGTCGTCCGCATGGGCGATCCAGGCGCCGTCGGCCACCTCGTCGCCGATATGGGCCAGCTCGGTGGTCGGGAAGTGCCGGGCGATCTCGACCGAGCTCACGTCGGCCATGGCCATGTCTGCGGGGTCGAGCACGTAGGGGAACGGGATCTCTTGGTTCGACCGTCCCACCTCCAGCGTGACCTCGAAGTCCTCCTGCAGAAGGCTGAGCTGTTCGACCAGATAGTCGCGATACAGCTCGGGCCGCGTCACGGTGATCGCGTAACGGCCGGGCGCAGGGATGCGGGCGAACGCCCGGCTGGTGCGCGGATAGGGCAGGCCCTCGGGCCAGGTCAGCCGCAGTTCCGGATAGACATAGGCGCCGCCCCGCCGCGCGGCGGGGTCGGGCGGCGGTCCGCCGGACAGGAAGGACTTGAGGGCCTTGCGGAGAGACTCGACGCTTTGGCGATATTCCGTCTCTAGCCGATCGACGATGCCGGCTGCTTCTTGCTTCTTCATCGCGCGGCTTATAGCGCCGGTCGGTGACGGTTGCGAATCTCATCCGCTGGACGGATGGACGCTTCCCAGCGAAAAAGGCCCCTCGTTTGGACCGGGGGTCGCATGAACCGTCTCTTCACCGCCTTTGTCGTGGGCGCCATGTTGCTTGGCGTCCTCGTCGGGTACGTGCTGAACCAGTCCCTCCCGGCGGAGAGCGCGAAGGAGGTCGCGGCCAACCTCTCGATCGTCACCGACCTGTTCCTGCGGCTGATCAAGATGATCATCGCGCCCCTGGTGTTCACCACCCTGGTGGCCGGCATCGCGCACATGGGCGACGCGTCCGAAGTGGGCCGGGTCGGCGTCAAGACGATCGGCTGGTTCATCCTGGCGTCGATCACCTCGCTCACCATCGGCCTGCTGATGGTCCACCTGATCCAGCCGGGCTCCGGCCTGTCCCTGGTCGCCCCGCCGGTCGACGCCTCCTCGGGCATCGAGACCGCCAAGTTCACCCTTCGGGACTTCGTCACCCACCTGGTGCCGACGTCGATCATCGACGCCATGGCCAAGAACGAGATCCTGCAGATCGTGGTGTTCTCGGTCCTGGTCGGCACGGCCGTCTCGGCCATCGACGACAAGGCGCCCGCCGTCCTGAACCTGGTCGAACAGGGCGCCAGCATCATGCTGAAGGTCACGGGCTACGTGATGAAGACCGCCCCGCTGGCGATCTTCGCGGCGCTCGCGGCCAGCGTCGCCACCCAGGGGCTCGAGGTGCTGGCCACCTACGCCAAATTCGTCGGCGGCTTCTACCTTTCGCTCGGCATCCTGTGGGGCCTGCTGATCGCCGTCGCCGTCCTGATCGTCGGACGCCGCGCGCTGAAGCTGGTCGCCGCCCTGCGCAGCCCGGTCCTCCTGGCCTTCTCCACTGCGTCCTCCGAGGCGGCCTACCCCCGCACCCTGGAAGAGCTGCAGAAGTGGGGCGTCTCGCGCAAGGTGGCGAGCTTCGTCCTGCCGCTCGGCTATTCGTTCAACCTCGACGGCTCGATGATGTACTGCACCTTCGCGACGCTGTTCATCGCGCAGGTGTACGGAGTCGATCTGTCCATCGCCCAGCAGATCACCATGCTCGCCCTGCTGATGGTGACGTCCAAGGGCATGGCCGGCGTGCCCCGCGCCTCGCTGGTGGTCATCGCCGCCACGCTCACCTTCTTCGATCTGCCCGAGGCCGGCCTGCTGCTCATCCTGGCGGTTGACCATCTGCTCGACATGGGCCGCTCGGCCACAAACGTGGTCGGCAACTCGGTGGCCGCCGCGGTGGTCGCCAAGTGGGAGAACCAGATCGAGGAGCCCGCCGCGGAGCCGGCCGCCGCCAAGGCCTGAGCCGGCTCTGGCCGACACAGGCGTGCGGCGTGCGTCCTAACGTCCGGTAACCCTATGCTTTAACGCGGCGTTCGCCTCGTATCGGGAATGGTGTGATCTCAAGCAGGATCCACGCAGACCGCCGTGCCGCAACTGTCGAAGAGCCTTTCCGAACTCGCCGCCCGGGTGGCCGAGCTCGAAGCCGAACGGGAAATGACCCTTCGGCTGGCGCAGACCGATTCCCTGACCGGGCTGGTCAACCGCGGCGCCTTCACCTCCGGGCTCTGCGAGCGGCTGGACGCGGCGCGCGCGGCTGGGACCTCGGTCGGCCTCTTCGTTATCGACCTGGACCGCTTCAAGCACCTGAACGACAGCCTCGGGCACCACGCAGGGGACCTGCTGCTGGCCGAGCTGGGTCGTCGCCTGCTCGAGGACGCGGGCCCCGACGAGCTGATCGCCCGCCTGGGCGGCGACGAATTCGCCCTGATCACCAACGATCCCGACGTGCCGGGACGCGCCGAGCGGCTGCTGGCCGCGCTGGGGCAGCAGCAACTGATCTACGGCCGCGCGGTCTCGCCCGGCGGATCGGTCGGTGTTGCGCTCTTTCCGCACGACGCGAACGACGCCGCCGACCTGCAGCATTTCGCCGACATGGCCCTCTATCGCGCCAAGTCCGGCGGCGGGCGCCGCTGGTCGCGCTTCGACGCCGACCTGCGCGAGGAGAGCGAGCGCCGCCGTACGCTCGAGACCGAGTTGCGCCGCGCCATCCCCGCGGGCGAGATCGAGCCCTGGTTCCAGCCGATCATCGACTCGATGACCGGCCGGATGGTCGGCGTCGAGGTGCTGGCCCGCTGGCGCCATCCCGAAAAGGGCCTGCTGGCCCCCGCCGCCTTCGTGCCGATGGCCGAAGAGCTGGGCCTGATCCGCGCGGTCGACGAGGCGGTGTTCGAGGCCGCCTGCGCCCGCGCCGCGCCCTGGGTCGCGGACGGCCTGATCGAGTCCGTGTCCTGCAATGTGTCTCCGCGCGACCTACTGGACCCCGGTTTCTCGCGGAAGCTGATCGGCCGGCTGGGCAAAACCGATCTGCCCGCAACGGCCCTGACCGTCGAGATCACCGAGACCTTCCTGCTGCAGGACCTGGCCCTGTCGCGCCGCCACATCGAGCGGCTGGCGGCCAAGGGCGTGAACGTGGCCCTGGACGATTTCGGCACCGGCTATTCCAACCTGCGCGCCCTGATGCACCTGCCGATCCAGACTGTGAAGCTGGACCGCTCGCTGATCGACGACGTGGGCCGCGACGCCCGGGTGTCGAAATTGGTGGCTTCCATGCTGCACGCCGCCCGCTCGCTGGGCGTTCGCATCGTGGCCGAGGGCGTCGAGGACGAGGGCCAGGCCCTGTTCCTGCGTTCGGCCGGCTGCGAACGCATGCAGGGCTACTTCTTCGCGCGCCCGATGCCGGCCGATCAGGTCGAGACCCTGCTCCGCGCCGAAAACATGCCAACTCCGCGGTTCGCCGTCGCGTCCTGATCTTCCATACGCGTATGAAATCCCCATATGTGGGGGACCATGCGCAACCACCTTCGCACCTTCACGCTGCTGGCCGCTCTGACCGCGCTTTTCGTGGGCGCGGGCTACATGATCGGCGGGCCCGCCGGCATGCTGATCGCCCTGCTGTTCGCAGGCGCGATGAACCTGATCAGCTACTGGAACGCCGACAAGATCGTGCTGTCCATGTACCGGGCCACGCCCGTCGACGCCGCGCACCCCGAGCCGCTGATCCGCAACTACGTGGCCGACGTACTGGAGCTGGCGGCCCGGGCCAACATGCCCGCGCCCAAGGTCTATGTGATCGACCAGGACCAGCCGAACGCCTTCGCCACCGGCCGCGATCCGAACCACGCCGCCGTCGCCGCCACGCGCGGCCTGCTGACCATGTTGGATCGCCGCGAAATCCGCGGCGTGATGGCCCACGAACTGGCGCACGTGAAGCACCGCGACACGCTCACCATGACCGTGACCGCCACCATCGCCGGCGCGATCGGCGCGCTGGCGAACTTCGCGTTCTTCTTCGGCGGGCGTGACGAAGAGGGCCGGCCCACAGGACTGATCGGCGCGATCGTCATCGCGGTCATCGGGCCCATCGCCGCGGGTCTGGTGCAGATGGCGATCAGCCGCGGCCGCGAGTACGAGGCCGACCGCGCCGGCGCCGAGATTTCGGGCGATCCCGAGGCGCTGGCCTCGGCATTGCAGAAGATCGAGGCCTACGCCAGAGGCGGCTACTTCAACCCGGACGCCGAGCGCAATCCGGCCACGGCCCATATGTTCATCATCAACCCGTTGGCGGGCGGCAAGGGCGACAGCCTGTTCTCCACCCACCCGGCCACGCACAACCGGGTCGAGGCGTTGCTCTCCATGACCGGCCGCGTTCGCGCGCGCGTCCAGGAGCGGCCCGCCGTCGGCGTCGGCGCTACCGCCGTACCGGTCACTCCCGCGCGGCGCATGGGGCCCTGGTCCTAGGCCCCCTGCCGGCGCCGCTTCGAGCGGCACGGGCGGTGGCTTGCTGGCCGCTTCACCGCGGCCCGGCTTGCCGCGCGCGGACGATCTGTCGCAGCTGCAATCTTTGCCGCATTCCCGCCTTTTTCGGGCTCGACATCCTTGTGAGTTGAGTTGGGGCGCGTCGAAACGGGGACTTCTTCAGCCGCGACAACGGGACGACTCAACCTTCGCGTTCGGGCGCAGCACACGCCTGGCCGCGGGGAACATCGGCGTTACCTGAGAGGTTTTCCCCATTGCCATGGCCAAGCGACACATGCCGACGCTGAAGCGGTCCCTCGAAATCGACGCACCGCCGACCGAGGTCTGGAGAGTGCTCACAAATCCCGAACTGATCCGCGAATGGGCGGCCTCTTATCTCGACGGGATCTCGATACGAACCTCGTGGCGACAGGGCGAGCCGGTCACCTGGAAGGCGCCCGACGGCTCCACCCAGGCGGTGGGCGCCATCGCCGCTATCGAGCACGAGCGGCTGCTCAAGATTGAGTACGACGACGATGCCCGCGCCTTCCCCGATACGTTCGAGATCGTGGCGAAGGAGGACCGCACCTGGCTGAACGTCAGCGCCGACGAACTCGACGAGCACGACCTCAAGGCGGCCGAGGAGGCCATCAAGGAGATCAAGAGCCTCGCGGAGGAATCCGCCCAGATTCACGGCCTCCGCTGACACGAAGATGGGGTCGCCGGTGCGCCGAGCGACCCCTCGTCCGGCTTAGCGAGGGCTAGAACCGCTCGCCGACCATCTCTTCGCTCTTGGCCCAGAGGGCCTCGGCGTTCTCCGGGTCGATCGCGTAGGGCCGGACGCCGCCGCGAATGCCCTCGCCCTCGACCACTTCCGCGACGTGGCAGTCCTCGCAATAGCGGCCGCCGACCTCGTCGCCCGACGCCACGACGCCGGCCCAGACCGAGGTTGCCGCGCCCTGAGGAATGGTCTTCCACTGGAAGTCGGCGGGAGCGCCCGCAGCCGCGTTCGCGACCCGGATCTCTTCCAGCAGCGCATCCATGGCCTCCTGGGTCATGTGCCGGCCAAGCTCCGTCTGAATGCCGCCAGGGTGCACCGCCGCGGCGCGCACGCCGCGGGCCTTGTGGCGCCGGTCGAATTCCACCGCGAACAGCACATTGGCGGTCTTCGAACGGCCATAGGCGCCGAACGGGGTGTAGCCGCCCTCGTCGAAGTTCGGGTCGTCCAGGTTCACGTCCGAGAAGCGGTGGCCGGCCGAGGCCAGGCTCACGAACCGGCCGCCCGGCTTAAGAAGCGAGGCGATGCGGTTCACGAACACGAAATGGCCCAGGTGGTTGGTGCCGAACTGGGTCTCGAAGCCATCGGCCGTCTTGCCGAACGGCGTCGCCATAACGCCCGCATTGGCGATGATGACGTCGAACGGCAGCCCGTCGGCCACCAGTTCGTCGGCGGCGTCACGCACGCTGGCCAGCGAGGCGAGGTCCAGCTGGACCAGCTCCAGCTTGCCCCCGTCCCTCGCCCCGGCGCGCACCACTTCGGTGGCGGCCAGCGCCTTCTTCAGATCGCGGGCCGCACCCACCACGTGGGCGCCGTGGGCGGCCAGGGCCCGCGCCGTCTCGACCCCCAGGCCGGCCGACACCCCGGTCACCAGGATGCGCTTCCCGCGCAGGTCGACACCGTCCAGCACCTCGTCGGTGGTGGATGTTTCTCCAAAGATCTTGGTCGCAACTGTCGTGACCATGTGATCCTCCTTCAGATCATGCCGGGGACCCCACGTCCCCTCGGCTCCAGATCTGGGGATGCGCCCCGCCGTTTCGCGCGCCCGATCCCCTCGAAGGCTTGCCCGATCCTCTCAGCCGCGGGCCCATCGCACGCGGCGTGCTTGCGCAAGGCCTGCCTCGATCCGATCATCCAGGGGTGAAAGAGCTCCTCCAAGACATGCTCGCGTGCGCCACGCGCCACGCCAACCCGCAACGCATGGAGACCTGCGTCCCGGGATTGATGGTCTATAGCGCCTCCGAGCCCACCGGCCTGACGCCCGGGGTCTACGAACCGATGCTGTGCCTCGTCCTGCAGGGCGCCAAGGAGGTCCTGATCGGCGACCAGGTCCTGCAATACGACCCCGCCGGCTACTTCATCGCCTCGCTTGAAGTGCCGGTTTCCGGCCGCATCGTGGAGGCCAGCCCCGCCCGGCCCTATGTGGCGATGTCGCTCCGCCTTTCGCGCGACAGCCTGGCGGCCCTGATCATGGATGCGCCGCCGCTGGCCGCCCCGTCCGAAACGCCGCCGGCCGCGGGATTCGCCGTCAGCCCGCTCACTCGCGAGTTGGTCGAGCCCTGCCGACGCCTGCTCGCCTTGCTCGACGCGCCACATGACGTGGCGGTGCTCGCGCCGCTGCTCGAGCGCGAGATCCTCTACCGCCTGCTGCAAGGCCCCCAGGGCTGCGTGCTGCGCCAGGTGGCCCGGGCCGACAGTCGCCTGTCCCGCGTCCGTCGCGCCATCGGCTGGATCCGGGAGCACTTCGACCGGCCGCTGCGCATTGAGGACCTCGCCGAACTGGCCGGGATGAGCACGGCCTCGTTCCACCGGCACTTCAAGGCCGCGACCGCCATGAGCCCGCTCCAGTTCCAGAAGAGCCTGCGCCTGCAACAGGCGCGCCGTCTGCTGATCACCCACACCGACGTCAGCCGCGCGGGCTACGCGGTGGGCTACGAGAGCGCCTCGCAATTCAGCCGGGAATACGCTCGCGCGTTCGGCGCCCCGCCCGCCCGCGACGCCCTGCGCCTGCGCGGCGACGCTTCGGTGTTGGCCGACGCGGCAGCGTAACGCTCGGACGCCAGTCGGTACTCGACGGGCTCGGCCAGGAAGCTCGCGGCCTCCACGCCAACCTTGGTGACGAGCGTCAGGAATGCGAAGTCCTCGTCGTCGGCGCGATCGGGCGCGGCGGCAGGCGGCATGGCGGGCTCCGGATCGGCGTCAGGTTTCATCAGCCTCAACCCCAGCGGGCGAGCTATGGTTCCTGGCGCGCTGGTCGGGCCAGCACGCCTCACAAAGGTGTAAGCCTGTCGCCAGCCGGCGGTAGGGTGGGCCTGCCATCCAGACCATCATGAGCCCTTCGATCGCACCGGGTCGCCTCGGCCTCGCCCTGGCCGCCTCGCTCGCCCTCGTGCTGGGCGTGGCGGCGCAGGGTTGGCCCGGGCCGTGGCGGCCGCTGGAGGGCGATGGCCAGCCGGCCGCCGTCGCGCCGGCCGACGCCGAGGGCGATACGCTCGCGGTCCTCTATTCCGGCGACGGCGGCTGGGCGGCGTTGGACAAGGGCCTGGCCGACGGTCTCGCCAAGGCCGGCCTGCCGGTGGTGGGCTACAACTCTCTGCGCTACTTCGCGACCGCCCGCACCGCCGACGGCGCCGCCGCCGACCTGGCCGTGGCGCTGCGACGCCAGATGGCGGCGTGGGGCAAGCGGCGCGTCGTGCTGGTGGGCTTCTCGTTCGGGGCCAACGCCCTGCCGGCCATCCTACCGCGCCTGCCGGCCGACCTGCGCCAGCGGGTCCGGCTGGTGGCGCTGGTGGGGCTTGGCCCGACGGGCGACCTGCGTTTCACCCCGCACAGCTGGTTCAACCGCCCCACGACCGACGCCTTCGCCACCAGGCCGGCGGTGGCCGCGCTGAAGGGCGAACCGATGGTCTGCATCTATGGCGATCGCGAGGCCCACGCCATCTGCCCGACGCTGCCGTCCGGCCTGATCCGGCGGGTCGAGCTGCCCGGCGGCCATCACTTCGACGGCGACTACGACCGCCTCACCCGCGCCGTCCTGGACGCGATTCCGGGTTAACCCAGCACGACCCGGCGGATCTCGTCGTAGATCCGATGCGTCAGGGCGATGGCGCGGAAATCCACCGGCTGCGCCCAGGACGACACCTTGGCCGCCACCAGCCGGTTGGCGCGGTCCACGAACAGGTTCTGGCCGTGGATCCCCATGGCGAACAGCGTCTGGGGCGCGTCGTCGATCACGTACCAGCCGCTGCGGTAGCGCATGGTCATGCCGCGGAAGCCGGCGGCGAACTCGCCGCTGGTCCACGCCTCGCGGTCGCCGCCCTCCGCCATGTCGGCGATCCAGGCCGCGGGCAGCGCCTGGACGCCGTCGCGCCGGCCGTCGTCGGCCACCAGGAGCCCCAGGCGCGCGAAGTCGCGCACCGTGGCCCCGAATCCGCCCGTGCACCGCGGCGCGCCCATGTCGTCGACGGTGACATAGGCGTCCTGCGCCGCCCCTGCCGGCCGCCAGAGGTATTCGCTCGCCAGGTTGGCGAAGGGGCGCCCACTGGCCCGCTCGATCGCCCAGCCCAGCAGGTCCGTGTTGGCCGAGACATAGGCGAATGGCCCGCCGTGCGGCTCATGCCTGGCGGCCAGGGTCGCATAGAACTCGTGCAGGTCGGCCGGCTGGCCGCTCGGCGTCTCCCAGTTGGTGGCCGCCGCGTAGGCGTGCTGCTGCGCCACGTCGAGCCGGACGCCGGCCCGCATGTCCAGGAGCTGGCGCAGGGTGGCGTCCTCGTAGGCTGTGCCCGCCGTCTCCGGCACATAGAGACTGACCGGCGCGTCGACCTCCAGTTCGCCACGCCCCGCCAGCACGCCCGCCGCCAGCCCCGTGATAGACTTGGTCGCCGACATCAGAATGTGCGGCGTCTCTGCCGTCATGCCGTTCGCATAGCTTTCGTGGACGATCCGGCCGTCCAGCAGCACGACCAGCCCGTCGGTCGTGGTCGCCGCCAGCGCCTCGTCCAGCGTCAGTGTCCGCCCGCCGCCCACGGGCAGCGAGAAGGCCTCCAGGCTGCGCGGCGTCGACGGCAGGTCCCGCACGGTCTCTGGAGCATGGGCCACGATCGCCGTCGGGATCAGTTCCGGCACATGCTTGAAGGCCCAACGGCTGAACGGCGCGGTCCGCCAGTTCGAGCGGTCGGCCTTTGGCGAGGCGACGTCGAGGTCCGGCACGTTCAGACCTCGGCCACGCCTTTGCCGACGGGCGTCAGCGACAGCATGGCCAGCTTCACATGCTGCCACGCGAAGGGGATGCCGATGATGGTCACCGCCAGCGCCGCCGCCAGCAGGATGTGGTGCAGCGCCAGCCACCAACCGGCCAGCACCAGCCATAGGATGTTCAGCAGCAGGCTGACGGCGCCCGGATCGCGATCGGTCACCACCTTGCCGAACGGCCAGTAGCTAAAGCCCGCGATCCGGAACGCCGCCGGCGTCCAGGGCAGACCCACGATGGTGATCGCCAGGATCACGCCGGCCAGCAGCCACAGGGTCCCCGAAATCCACCCTCCCAGGACGAACCAGAGGACGTTCATCAACAGACGCATCGGCAGGCTCCGCGGGTGACCTGCTCCTTCTAGCAGGCCCGCGGGTCCCGGCCACCTCTACGCGGCCAGCATCGCGTCCCGACGCCGTCGCAGCATCGCGCCCGCGCTGCCGAAGCCCAGGAGCGTCAGGGCCCAGGTCGCGGGCTCCGGGACGCAGCCGGTCGTGCCGATCCGTTCGAGGATCACGCGATCGAAGATCGGATCGTTGTTGCCGATGTTGGTGGTCGACTTCAGCACGAAGCTCAGCGTCGTCGACGCGCCGGTGGCGACGTACGGGTCCAGCGTCGCGACCGTGAAGGCCTTACGGAAGAACCCCGAGTCGTCGGCCACGATGGTGAAGTCCTGGCTGAAGGCGCCGAGGTTGACCGTGAACACCGTGCTGCAGCCGGGGCAGTTCTCGCCCGTGTAGCCAAACGACAGCTGGTAGATGTCGCCCGCCGTGGTGCCCACCGTCTGGCCGATGCCTTCGCCCGGGAAGAGGAAGCCGTTGCTGGACTGCCCGCCGGTCACATAGACGTAGTCGCCGTCGAAGGCCGGCAGGCCCAGCGTCGCGTACGACAGCACGCCTTCGGTGTGGCCGATGTTGAACCAGCCGGGCGGGGTGGTGAACGGGCTGGTCGAATCCTCGAAGCTTCCGTTCTGGAGCAGGTTGGCGGCCTGAGCCGCCGCCGGGAGGGCGGCAAGCGCCACGATCGCCGTCAGTAGTTTCCGCATTCTAAGCTCCCCTATGCAATAGGTGTAAGCGCGACGAGAAGTCGCCGGAAGAATTCGGTAGCATCCGCCGGCATTGTTAGAAATTGGACCATGGTCTCGAGACTGGTCTTAGGACCCAATGGATCAGATCTCGTCACGTTTCCGTCTTGGACGATGAAACATTCTCTGGAAGATTGACCGCAGGCAGCCCGGCGGGGAACGCATGGCGTCGAGCGATCGTGAGCAGGCGGAACTGATCCGGGCCCTCTACCGGAACATCCCGGCGGGCGGCCTCGTGATGCTCTTCGCCGTCATCGTGGCCTGCGGCGGCATGCTCTACATGGCGCCCGACCGCCTCCCGCAGGTCCAGGCTTGGTTCGTGCTCGGCCTGGCGATCTTCGCGGGCCAGATGGGGCTGTGGGCGTGGCGGCGGCGGGGTCCCGACGTCGAGGCGGACTGGCGGCGCTGGGAGCGGCGGCTGCAACTGGCCTGCGGCGCCGACGGCCTGCGCTGGGCGGCGGCCACGCTCTGGCTGGCGGGTCCGGGCCAGGCCGACCAGCAGGTCTGGATCTGCATGATCGGCGGCGGCGCCGTCTGCGCGTCGGTGGCCTCATGGGGCAGCTACGTCCGCGTCTACTACGCCATGATGTTCCCCGCGATGGTCCCCTACATCGCCTGGGCCGCCTTCGTGCCCGACCCGCGCTACTGGGGCGTGGCCATCCTGGGCGCGATCCTCACCTGCGCCATCGCCTGGCTCAGCCACCGCCAAAGCCGCGCCTTCGCCGAGGCGGTGCGACTGCGCTTCGAGAACCTCGACCTGGCCGAACGGCTGGCCGAGCAGAAGGAGCTGGCCGAGCGCGCCAACCTGGCCAAGACCCGCTTCCTGGCGGCCGCCAGCCACGACCTGCGCCAGCCCATGCATGCGCTGGGCATGTTCGTGGCCGCCCTGGCTCGCGTCCCCATGGCCGCCCAGGGCCAGCGGCTCACCGGCCAGGTGGCCGAGACCGTGACCGCCATGGGCGACCTGTTCGAGAGCCTGCTCGACATCTCCCAGCTCGACGCCGGGGTCATCGCGCCTGAGCGCGAGGCCTTCGCCATCGCCCCGCTGCTTGCTCGGCTCTGCCGCGAACAGGCTGCCGGGCTCGCCGGCCGGCGCGTGGTCCTGCGCCAGGTCCCGTGCGGCGCGGTCGTCGAGACCGATCCCGTGCTGCTGGAACGGATGCTGCGCAACCTGATCGCCAACGCCGTGCGCCACACCGTGCGCGGCCGCATCCTGGTCGGCTGCCGCCGCCGCGGCCGGCGGCTCTCTGTTGAGGTGTGGGACACCGGCCCGGGCATCGCGCCGGCCCACCGCGAGCGGATCTTCGAGGAGTACTACCAGCTCGACAATCCCGGGCGCGACCGCGCCAAGGGGCTGGGCCTGGGGCTCGCCATCACCCGGCGGCTGTCGGCGCTGCTGGAGCACCCGGTGGCGCTGCGTTCCGAGCCCGGCCACGGCTCGGTATTCAGCGTCAGCCTGCCCCTTTCGGCCCCGTCCGCCGCGGCGCGCGCTCCCGAGGACAGCGTCCCCCCGGCGCTGGAAGGCCTCGTCTACATCGTCGACGACGAGCGGCTCGTGCAGGAGAGCATGGCCCAGCTCCTGGGCGCCTGGGGCTATGCGGTCGTCGCCGCGGGATCGGCCGAAGAGCTGCTCGCGCGCGCTGGGTCTGCCGGGCGACCCGACCTGCTGATCTGCGACTGGAGACTGCGCAGCGGCGAGGCGGCGCCCGCGGTCATCGCCCAGGTGCGCGCCGCCTCCACACCGGATCTTCCTGTGCTGATCATCACGGGCGACACGGCGCCCGATCGGCTGCGCGCCGCCCACGCCACCGGCTTCGTCCTGCTGCACAAGCCGGTGAGCCCCGGCAAACTTCGGGCGGCCCTCGGCAACCTGATCGCCCGCGGCGCGTCTCGGCGAGCTGCAGCCGTCAGATGATCCCGGCGGCCCGGGCCGACTGGACCGCCTGCTCGCGGTCGCTGGCCGACAGCGCACGCAGCACGCCGGTCATGTGGGCCTTGATGGTCTTCTCGGTGATGCCCATCCGATGGGCGATCGCCTTGTTGGACAGGCCTTCGCCCAAGTGGCGCAGCACTTCGGACTGGCGTTCCGTGAGGTCGCTGAACGTGGCGGGCTCGGCGACCGCGAGGTGGGGCGGACGCTGCACCAGCGATGGCACGAACCGCTCGCCCCGCATCACCCGCGACAGGGCCATCAAGAGCGTATCGGCCGAGGCGGATTTCGGCACATAGCCCAGGGCCCCTGCGGCGAAGGCCTGCCGCGCCACGGCCGGGTCGTCGGCGGCGGTGAGCACGATCACCGGCAACGCCGGTCGCAGGCGGCCGAATTCGCGCAGCGCGTCCATGCCGTCCATGCCCGGCATCGAAAGATCCAGGAACACCGCGTCTAGGTCGGGCCGCCGCGCGGCCATCCGCAATCCCTCGGCGCTGTCGCAGGCCTGCAGCAGCTCGGCGTCGGGCGCCTCGCGCTCCAGCAAGGCCAGCACACCCTGCCGCACCAGCGCGTGATCGTCGACGATCATCAGTTTCATGGCGGCCCCGGACCCTGCCATCGCCAAAGCAACGCTCAACCGCGAGTATAGGCCCGCAGCGTGGCCGCGAACCACCCCATGCCCCTGCAAGGCGAGCGCGCGCTCCTGCCCAAACGGCAGAACTGTTCTGCGAAATCGGGGGATGCGGCGAAACCGGCGAACGCCCACCTTGGCTGGCGACGAAAGGAACCTCCGCCATGAATATCGCCCTCGCCCTCATGTCTTTCGGCTTCGCCCTGGTCATGGCGATCCCGATCGCAGGGCCGCTGCTGCTCGCCGCGCACTGATTTGATCGGCCAGCGACAAAAATGACGCTGTTCAAGTCCTACGCTCGCAGGCGATAGTCGCGGGGCAGGTGAAAGGACGGGCGCCGGCGACAGTGTCGTCACGCGCCCCGGGGTTGTACGCTTGCCTCAGCTTGACCTTTCCGCCCTCAACGGAGCCGAGCTCCGGCGGCTTCTGGACTCCGTACGCGAGCGCGGCCAGGCCGCCCAGTCCTATCAGATCCTCGAGGAGATGGCCCGGCGGCGCGAGGCCCAGGGTCAGAGGCGCGCGCGGGGCGCGGCGGCCGCGGAGCCGCACATCATCTCGGTCGATTTCGGCGACCCGCTCGAACCTCGCGACGAGGTTTGGGAGGAAGAACCCGCGCCCGGGCCCGCCGGCGACCTGACGCTCGAGCGACGCCCCGGCCGCCCAGCGCCGAGGCGACGTTGGGGACTGCCGGCCGCCACCTTCGTCGCCGGGGCCGTGATAGGCGTCGCCGGCGGCGCCTGGTACGCCGGCAGCGTCCAGGATCCGCCGCCGCCGCCCGCGGAGCTCGCCACGCTTCAGGCCGAAGTGGCCGCGCCGCCCGCCTTGCCGGCGGCGCCCGCCACGCCCGCGCCCGCCGCCGAAGCGCCACCCGAAGCCGCCACACCTGCGACCGAGCCGGCTGTCGCCGAGGCGCCGCCCGAGGTGTCGGAACCGGCGCCCGCCGACGCCGCCGCGCCCGCCGAGCCCGAGCCACCGGCCAGCGTCGCCTGCGCCGCCGAGCCCACCCCGGCCGATCGCACGATCTGCGCGAATCCCCGGCTACAGCGGCTGCAGGAGGACCTGCGGCGCGCCTACGCGGATGCGCTCGACGCGCACGAGGACAGGACGGTGCTGCGGCAGCGCCAGCTGGCCTGGCGGGACGAACGGAGCCCCGTGACAGATCCGGAGAGGCTGGCCGCGCTGTACGAACAACGCATCCGCAAGCTCGACTCCGCGACCGCGGACGCCCGCAGTCGGCGCTAAAGCCCCATTCCCGGCGTCCAGCCGCTGCGCGCCAGGAACGCCTCGGCGTCGGTCATCTGCAGGATCTCGGCGATGGCGGCCCGCTCGTCCGGTGCGTTCCGGTAATAGGCCTTAACGATCCGGTAGCCGACCCAGTAGCCCAGGTCGCCCGGCTGTTCCGCCGTCCCGATCCCGTTGTACAGCCAGGCCGATCCGTTGGCGGGCTTGCGCATGTCGGCCTGGAAAGCCCGCTCCAACTCGCGCTCGCGTCCGGCGACCAGGGGCGGCAGGTGGCGGTATGAGACCGATCCCACCATCAGCTCGGCCAGGAACTCCGCCGCGCCTTCGACCAGCGAGGCCTTCAGCACCGTTTCGCCCGGGTCCTCGCCCGTAGAGGTCTGCTGCACATGGACATATTCGTGGGCGATCACCTGCACCATGCGCCGCCCCTCGTCCGGGTCGGGCGTCGTCCAGGCGCATAGGGTCTCCAGCGAGACATAGACCCCAGTGGCGTCGCCGATCGCCACGGGCCGCGCCCGGCCGATCAGCACGGCCACGGGCGGGAACTTCGCCTGCGGATAGAGCTGGCCCAGCCGCGTCATGCCCGCCGCCACCCGGTCGCGCACCATCGGCAGGCGCGCCGCGCAGCTCCGGGCGTTGCGATAGACCTCCGGCGTCGCGGTCATGGCCGCCGCCATCCGCGCCCCGTCGACCCGCCGCGCCTTGGCGAAATAGGCCAGCTCCGCGCTGCCCTTGTCGAGGTAGTCCCGTTGCAGCGTCTCGGCGCTGGGCGCGGCCCCCGCCGCGTCATAGACGGCGAAGAACCGCTCCACGTCGTCGAATTTGAAAACCGGCGCGGGCGCGCTCCACGCCGGGGCGGCCGCGAACATCCCCGCCAGCAAGGCTCCTGCCGTCGACGACCAGCGTGGCGCTCGACCCATCCGTCATCCCCCTTCGCCAGGGCTCACCTGCCCGGCCGCCAGCGCCGCCCCCGCTCGTCATCTCGGGCGCCGCACCCGCGCGCCGAACGGCCGAGACGACCTGAGCGTCCGGATGCTGTCGGCGCGACCACCCTCGCCGTAGCTTCCGCTCGGGCTGTGTCAACCGGACACGGCAGGGCGTGGGCCTTTTCCGACTTCACCCGCCGACGAAGGGGGCCCGGTAGGGTGGCGCCCAGGCCGCGTCCTCCAGGAAGTCCGTGATCGCGTCGCGGCCGGGCGCGAGGCCCCGCAGCTGCAACAGCGCGCCCGCGTTGCCGCGGTGGTAGGTCCCGTGCAGGCAGACGTGCAGCAGGATCTCGCCACGCCGCATGCGGGCGGGCTTGCCGCTGGTGAAGACGAAGTCGACGGGCTGCTCGACGTCGTCCGCCGACAGGCCGCGCGTGTAGTCGGCGTACCAATCGTCGATCTCCCGTGCGCCTTCCGCCAGGGCCTCGAAGCCGGGGAGCGTTTCCGATCGCGCCGCCTGGAAGGTGTGCGGCCGGCCCTGCAGGTGATGCTGGAAGATCCGGTCCACCACCTGGATGTGATCGAGGACCAGCAGCATGAGGGCCGTGTCCTCACCGCTCAGGCGGTCGAGGTTTTGCCTCACGGCCTCGTAGAGGCCCCGGTCGGCCCACCGCTTGATGTCGATGAGCTGGGCATAGGGCTGACAGGTCATGAGGGGTCCTTCCGTTCTCCCCTGGAGAATACGAGCGATAACTCGTATTCTGGACTCGCATTGGAGCCAGGATGGCGCGACGGCCCGTCACCAACCCGAGAAAACACGCGTCCCAGGAGCGGTCCCGCGCGACGGTCGACGCCCTGATCGAGGCGACCGCTCGCATTCTGGTGCGCGTGGGTTTCGACCAGGCCAGCACCAACCGCATCGCCCAGAAGGCCGGGGTCAGCGTCGGCTCGCTGTACCAGTACTACCCTTGCAAGGAGGCGCTCGTGGCGGCGGTCATCGAGCGCCACAACCGCGAGCTCATGCAGGTCGTCCGCGACACCCTGGCTGAGGTGGCGGAGCAGCCGGTCGAGCAGGCGGTCCGCCGCCTCATCGCCGCGGCGATCACGGCCCATCGCCTCGATCCCGCGCTGCATCGCGTGCTGGCGGAACAGACGCCGCGTACGGGGCCGCTGGAGAACGTGGAGGCCTTCAACCGCGAGACGTTCGACCTCTTCCGCGCCTATCTCGAGGCGCACCGGAGCGAGCTGCGCCCCGCAGACCTGGAGCTCGCGGCCTTCGTCTGCGTGACCTCCATCGAGGCGCTGACCCACACGGCGGTCCTGCACCGCTCGGAACTTCTGACCGACGAAGCCGCCGAAGCCCTCCTCGACGAGGCGACACAGCTCGTGACGGGATATCTGCTGTAGTCTCGCGGGGTCAGGGGGCTTTTATCCGGCGCGGCGCAGCCCCTCACTAGGGCGGACCAGGTCGACCACCGCCTCGGTATAGGCCTCGATATTGCGCCGCGCGGCCGCGACGCCGCTGACGCCGTGGGCTTCCAGGGCCCGCAAGCCGCCGCCCGTCTCGAACAGGGCCCGGAAGGCCTCCTTCTCGATCAGCGGCGTCGGCAGAATCTCGATCTCGCGATCCTTCAGCATCGCCACCACCGCCGCGAGCGACCGAGGCTTCAATGCCGCCGGCACCCGGGACAGCAGGCAGTGGTGCGCCAGGTTGTTTCCCGCGCGGCGCCCGAACGAGGCCACGAGTTCCGACGCCTTGATCGCCTCCACGGCGTCCATGGGCGAGCCGTTGAGCGGCGTCAGCACGAGGTCGAAGCGCAGCGCCGCGAAGACCATGGCGCCTCGTACGGACCCTTCCGTATCGACGATCGTCCACTCGGGATCCCGGCGACGGGCTTCCTGGGCGGCGTCTCGGATGTCCTGCACGGTCGGCGCGGCGTGGACGGTGATCGCTTCGGGACGTCCCGGCAGGCCGGCCCAGCGCACCAGCGGCTTGTTGGGATCGGAATCGATCAAGGCCACGCGGCTGCCACGCTCGGCCAGGCCCAGCGCCAGCAGCAATGCGGCCGTCGTCTTGCCGGCCCCGCCCTTGGGGCTGATGAACGCGATGTTCGGCACCGACCCCTCCCCTTCTTCGGCTACTCCGCCGGCAGCTGGTTCTCCGCCCGGCGCGTCTGCATCCGGTCGAACTCCGCCCAGACGCCGGCGTCGCCGTGCCATTGTCCCTTGGTGGCGGCCTTGGAATATTCCGTCGACCGCGCCTCGAAGAAGTTGGCGTGCTCGACGCCCGACAGCATCGACTGCAGCCAGGGCAGCGGATTGTCCTTCACCTTATAGACCTGCGGCAAGCCCAGTTGCTTCAGCCTCCAGTCGGCGATGAAGCGGATGTATTGCTTGATGTCGTCCGGCGTCATGCCCTGCACATCGCCAGCTTCGAACGCCAGATCGATGAATTTGTCCTCCAGACCGACGACGGTCTTGCAACAATCGACGATGTCGTCCGCGACCGCCTTGGTGACGCAGCCGGTCTCCTTGTTGAAGGCATGGTACAGCTTGATGATGCCTTCGCAGTGCAGGCTCTCGTCGCGCACGCTCCAGCTGACGATCTGGCCCATGCCCTTCATCTTGTTGTGGCGCGGGAAGTTCATCAGCATGGCGAAGCTGGCGAAGAGCTGCAGCCCCTCGGTGAATCCGCCGAACATCGCCAACGTCCTGGCGATATCCGCATCCGTTTCGACGCCGAACTGCTGCATGTAGTCGTGCTTGTCGCGCAACGCCTTGTAGTCGAGGAAGGCGGTGAACTCGCTGTCGGGCATGCCGATCGTCTCGAGCAGCAGCGCATAGGCGGCGATGTGGATCGTCTCCATGTTGGAGAACGCCGCCAGCATCATCTTCACTTCGGTCGGTTTGAAGACGCGGCTGTACCGCTCCATGTAGTTGTCGTTCACCTCGACATCCGACTGGGTGAAGAAGCGGAAGATCTGCGTCAGCAGGTTCCGTTCCTTGTCGTTCAGCTTGGACGCCCAGTCCTTGAGGTCCTCGCCCAGCGGGATCTCCTCGGGCATCCAGTGGACCTGCTGCTGCTTCTTCCAGAAGTCGTAGGCCCACGGATAGCGGAACGGCTTGTAGGCGTAGGACGGCGTGAGCAGGCCCGGCAGCTGGCGGATGTTGGACGTGGTCATCTTTCGAGTCCCGGCACGAATCAGGAGCAGGCGCATCCCGTTAATGGAAAGGTAAGCCTGATCGGCGGCCGGCGCAGCGGGAACTTTCGTCGCGCCGGGGATATTTTCTCTACCAATTGTGGATGAAGCATGGCGACCCCCTACATATTGTATTCGGCTGAAGGTTCGGGCGGCGTCGCTGTCGAGGCGGCCCTCACGCTGAGTGGCGCGCCTTATGAGCTGGTGGAAGCCCTGACCTTCGATCCCGACGACAAGCCGTCGGGCGACAAGGTGCTGGCCGCCAACCCCATGCGACAGGTGCCGGCGCTGGTGACGCCGACCGGCGAGACGCTGACCGAGAGCGCCGCGATCCTGATCTGGCTGGCGGAACAGCATCCGGACGCCGGCCTGGCGCCGCGCGCCGGCGATCCCCGCCGCGGCGCCTTCCTGCGCTGGATGACCTTCATCTCCTCGGCGATCTACGCCCACTACTGGCTGAAGGACGATCCCTCACGCCTGGTCCGCGACGCCGCGCTGCACGCCGAGGTCGACACCCGCATCATGGACCGCATCGAGGACTGCTGGCGAATGATGGAGGCCCAGGTGAAACCGGCCGGCCGGTACCTGTTGGGCGACGAGATCTCGGTGCTCGACCTCTATCTCTGCGTGGTCAGCCGCTTTCGCCCCCGTCGCCAGCGCTTCTACGCCGCCGCGCCGCGCCTAGGCGAAGTGGCCCGCCGCGTCGACGCGGATCCGCGGCTCGCGGCCTTTTGGCGGAAGCGCTATCCGTTCTTCGAGAACTGGGACCGGCTGTAAGCCTACTGCTGCGGCCGCAGCGAGAAGGTGAAGGCGGCGACCGTGTCGTCGCGCGTCTGCTGGCCGAAGATCATGTGGCGGCCCTTCACCTCGCGGTGGATGACGCCGAACGAGGACTGCACGTCGCCCTTTCGCCAGCCCACGCCGACCTGGGCGTCGCCAACCAGCGCGCCGGACGTGTCGGTGCTCCAGCCCGCGCGGTCCCATCCGTTCTCGCCGCGCAGGACGTTCATGCCCACCGCCCGTCCGCTGGCCGCGGCGAACAGGTACCAGCGGCCGCGATCGCCGAAGCTGGTCCCGTCCTTCACGCCCAGGTCGCGGAGCTGTTCCAGCGCCCGCTCGCCGCGCGACTTGGAGACCGTGAGCGTGGCGCCGCCCTCGGCCTGGGTGCCGAAGGTCGAGACGCCGAAGCCGGCGTGCGGGGCGATATCGAACGCCAGCGCCCCATCGTCGAAACTGACGGCCCCGGGCCAGCTGCGGATCAGGGTGACGTCGAAGCGGTCCTTCTCGGGCGCCAGACCCGGCAGGCGCTGGCCGCTGCCGATGTTGATGCGCACGGAATCCACGGGACCGGCGGCCCGGCGGGAAAGGCGCACTTCGCTGGATTGCCAGGAAATGGCCGCGTCGGACAGGTCCGCGGCCACGGCCTTGCTGGGCGCGAAGGCCGCGTCGTTCAGCGCGGCGCGGATGGCCAGTTTCTGGGTCAGTTCAGGCGCGACAGACTGGGCCGAGGCGCCGCCGGCGACGGCCGCCATGCCCAACGCGAAAGCCAAATGCGCCCCACAACGCATTCGAACACTCCCGATCCACGCCCCGTGCGGCATGGTCCCCGGACGCATAGTTCGTCGGCCTGCCGACGTCGGCAAGCGCTAAAGCGTCGCACGCGAATTGTGACAGGGTTACCCAAGGAGGACGCCTAACCTATTGGCAGGCGAGGCATTCCTCGTAGTCGGTCTTGCCCTCGACCTGGATCTCCACCACCGCCGAGGCCTCGCCGCCGGCGTGGCTGGCGCGCTGCACCGATTTGGAGCGCAGGTAGTAGAGCGACTTGCAGCCCCGCGCCCACGCTTGCCAGTGAAGCATGTGCAGGTCCCACTTATCCACGTCGCCGGGCAGGAACAGGTTCACCGACTGGCTCTGACAGATGTCGGGCGTGCGGTCTGCGGCGAGCTCGACCACCCAGCGCTGGTCGATCTCGAAGGCCGTCTTGTAGACGTCCTTGTCGTCCTGGCTGAGGAAGTCCAGGTGCTGCACCGAGCCTTCGTTCTGCAGGATCGAGTCCCAGATCTCGGCGGTGTTCCGGCCGTTCTGGTCGAGCAGTTTCTCCAGGTAGGGGTTCTTCACCGCGAAGGTCCCGGAGAGGGTCTTGTGCGTGTAGATGTTGGCCGGGATCGGCTCGATGCCGGCGCTGGTGCCGCCGCAGATGATCGAGATCGAGGCGGTGGGCGCGATGGCCAGCTTGTGGCTGAAGCGCTCCATCACGCCGCGTTCCGCCGCATCCGGGCACGGGCCGCGCTCGGCGGCCAGCTTGCGCGAGGCCGCGTCGCACTGGCGGCGCAGGGTCTTGAAGAGCCGCATGTTCCAGCTCTTGGCCATGGCGCTTTCGAACGGGACGTTCTGCGCCTGCAGGAACGAGTGGAAGCCCATGAGGCCCAGGCCGACGGACCGTTCCCTACGGGCGGCATAGACCGCGTGCTTCATCTCGGGCGGCGCGCGGACGATGAAGTCCTCGAGCACGTTGTCGAGGAAGCGCATGACGTCCTCGATGAACGTGGGGTGGTCGCGCCATTCCAGGAAGGTCTCGGCGTTGACCGAACTCAGGCAGCAGACCGCGGTCCGCTCAAGGCCCTGATGATCCCGACCGGTGTGCAGCATGATCTCCGAGCACAGGTTCGACTGGCGGACCGACAGGCCCAGCTCGCGCTGGTGCTGCGGCATGGCGCGGTTCACCGTGTCGGAGAAGATCAGGTAGGGCTCGCCGGTCTGCAGGCGGATCTCCAGGATCTTCTGCCACAGCGAACGGGCGTCCACCTCGCGGATCACCTCGTCGGTCTTGGGCGACCGCAGGCCGAACATGGTTCCGTCGCGGACGGCCTCCATGAACGCGTCGGTGATCGAGATGCCGTGGTGCAGGTTCAGGGACTTGCGGTTGAAGTCGCCCGAGGGCTTCCGGATCTCCAGGAACTCCTCGATCTCCGGGTGGTGCACGTCGAGGTAGACCGCGGCCGAACCCCGGCGCAGCGAGCCCTGGCTGATCGCCAGCGTGAGGCTGTCCATCACGCGGATGAAGGGGATGATGCCGCTGGTCTGGCCCGCGCCCTTCACCTTCTCGCCGATCGAGCGGACGCCGCCCCAGTAGGTGCCGATGCCGCCGCCGTTCGAGGCCAGGGCGACGTTCTCGTTCCAGACGCCCTGGATGCCTTCGAGGTTGTCCGGCACCGCGTTCAGGAAGCACGAGATCGGCAGGCCGCGGCCCGCGCCGCCGTTCGACAGCACCGGGGTCGCCGGCATGAACCACAGCTTCGAGATGTAGTCGTAGATGCGCTGGGCATGGTCGGCGTCGTCTGCGTAAGCCGTCGCGACGCGGGCGAACATGTCCTGGTAGCTCTCGCCCGGCAGGAGGTAGCGATCCTCCAGCGTGGTCTTGCCGAAATCGGTCAGCAGCGCGTCGCGCGACCGGTCGACCTCCACCTTGCGGACGAGCTGGAGCTGCGGGCGCGCCGGCGCCGATGCAACCCGTTCAGAAGTCTCGGCAATCCCAACTTGCGCCGCTTCACTCATCTGCCTGTCCAAGCCCCTCGAAGGAGGGCCCACCGGCCCTCCGCCCTATATGTTGTGGTCCAGCCCCCGAACCAACCCACATATGGGGCACTGCTCGTGTTGAATCGTCAATGAGGCGGCCCGCTCGTCCCCAAGGTTTTTCGCTAATGAGACGTTAACGCGCAGGGGGGCTGTCTCGGGCGGAGATGTTAACCGGCGGGGGGACTCACGACACTGTGAACACCTACCGGGTCAGTGGCCAAACGAGCGCGATCAGGGCCGTTCCGACCACCAGGACGATGAGCGTCAGGGGCGCGCCCAGCCTCGGATAATCGGAGAAGCGATAGCCGCCCGGGGCCATGACAAGCGTGTTGCACTGATGGCCGATCGGCGTGAGGAAATCGCAGGCCGCGCCCATCGCCACCGCCATGAGGAACGGATCGGGCTGCAGCCCCAGAAGCTTGGCCAGGCTGGCGCCGATGGGGGCCACGATGAGCACGGTGGCGGCGTTGTTCAGGAACGGCGTCGCCGCCATGGCGACGGCCATCACCGCGCCCAGCGCCAGGATCGGCGGCTGGCCACGGAAGAGGTCGGCCAGGGTGTGGGCGATGAGGTCGGCGCCGCCCGTGGCGCGGATCGCGTCGGACACCGGGATCAGGCAGGCGATCAGGACCAACAGCGGGCCATCCAACGCGGCATAGGCCTCGCGCATGCGGATGGCTCCGATGGCGATCATCAGCGCCGCCGCCCCGAAGAACGCGATCGCCACCGGGGCCACCTTGATCGCCACCAGCACCATGGCCGCGGCCAGGATCGCCGCCGGCGCCAGGGCGTGACGGATACCGCCGAGTCTGACCTCGCGCTCGGCCAGCGGCAACAGTCCCAGGGTCCGCAGCACGCCCGGCAGCGCGCGCTCCGCGCCCTGCAACACCACCATGTCTCCTGCGCGCAGGCGCAGCGTCCGAAGCGCGCTGGCGATGCGATAGCCGCTGCGGCTGACCGCCAGGAGGTTCACCCCATGCGTGCCGTGCAGGTCCTCCTGGCGGGCCGAGCGGCCGATCATCAGGGAATCGGGACCGACCACCGCCTCGACGATCCGCACCTCCTCGGTGGGCTCGTCCATGGCGATCGGGCGGTCGGCGCGCGTCAGCCGCAGCTTGAGACGCGCGATCAGGTCGTCGAGCGCCTGGTGGTCACCCTCCAGCAGCAGGACGTCTCCGGGCCGCACCCGCGTGTTCGGATGCGGCGCGGTCTGGCGCTGACCATCGCGCAGCAGGGCCATGACCGAGACCTCGCCGTTCGCCAGCCGGCCCAGTTTGGCCACCGTCGTGCGGCCGGGATCCCAGTGGCCCGGCACCTCCACCTCTGTCACATACGGGTTGGCGGCCAGCGCCGCGTCGATCGCCTCGGGTGTCGGCCGCGAAATCGGCAGCAGGCGGTAGCCGAACGCCAGGAACGCCAGCCCGACCGCGGTGACGCCAAGGCCGACGGGGGCGTAGTCGTACATCTCGAACGGCCGGCCCAGGATCTCCTCCCGCACCTGCGAGACGATGATGTTGGGCGACGTCCCAACCATCGTCACCGTCCCGCCCAGCAGGGCCCCGAACGACATGGGCATCAGCAGGCGCGACGGCGGGGTCCCGGTCCGCTTGGCCACGGAGAGCGCGATGGGCATCATGATCGCCAGCGCGCCGACGTTCTTCGTCACCATCGACAGCACGGTCACCGCGCCGGCGAAGAGCAGCACCTGCGACGCCGGGGTCTTCAGGTGTGGCAGCACCGGCCGCAGCACCAGTTCCACCACCCCGGACTTGGCGAAAGCCGCGCTGACGATCAGGGCGCAGGCGATGATGACGGTGATGTCGTTCTTGAAGCCATCGAAGGCCGCCTTGGCGGGCACGAGGTTGAGCGTAACGCCGACCAGCAGCGCCAGCACGGCGATCACATCGTAGCGCCATCGCCCCCAAATGAAGGCGCCGATGGTCGCGCCCACCAGCCCGAAGGCCAGGGCCTGCTGCAGAGTCATGAAGTCCCTCGACTTAATCTCTGCGATCAGAACGCAAGCGGAGCCTTTCGGCTGCGCGGGCGATGGTGGACGAAACCGACGGGGCGTCGCAGAAGGGCCGGATGGAGAGCCGCTTCATCGTCATCGGCGCGGGCATGGCCGGCGCATCCGCCGCCGCGTTCCTGGCGCAGCACGGCCGCGTAACGATCCTCGAGGCCGAGTCCCACGCCGGCTACCACGCCACAGGCCGCTCGGCGGCGAGCTATATCGACACCTATGGCCATCCCACCGTTTGCGCCGTCACCCGGGCGGCCAGAGACTTCTTCTGGAACCCGCCCGCGGGCTTCGCCGAGCACCCGCTCGTCCGGCCCCGTCCTGACCTGCAGATCGCCGGACCGGACGGCGCGGCGGTGCTCGACGCCATGCTTCGGGAACACGGCGCGGCGCTGCGCCCGGTGGATGCCGCCGAGGCGCGCCGGCTCTGCCCGATCCTGCGGCCGGAGATCGATTGGCGCGCCGCCCTGAACGAAGGATCCGCCGACATCGATGTCGATAGCCTGCTGCAGGGCTTCCTGCGCCTGGCCAAGGCTCGCGGCGCCGAGCTCGTCACCGGCGCCCGCGTCGTCGGCCTGGACCGCACCGCCAGCGGCTGGAGGGTGACAACGGCCGCGGGGACCTTCGAGGCGCCGATGCTGATCAACGCCGCCGGCGCCTGGGCCGGCGCGATCGGCCGGCTGGCCGGCCTGGGCGACCTGGGGCTCGCGCCCCTGCGACGCACCGCGGTGCGGATCGATCCCGCCCAGCGCGACGGCCTGGCCGACTGGCCGTTCGTCATCGACGTCGAGGACCGCTTCTACTTCAAGCCGGACGCCGGCGGCCTGTTGCTGTCGCCGGTCGACGAAACGCCCAGCGATCCCTGCGACGCCTCCGCCGACGAGCTCGACATCGCCTATGCGGTCCAGGCTTTCGAGGACGCCACCACCGAGCAGGTGCGCCGCGTCGCCCACCGCTGGGCCGGCCTGCGGACCTTCACGCCCGACCGCATCCCGGTCGTCGGGCTCGATCCGCGTGAGCCGGCCTTCTTCTGGCTCGTCGGCCAGGGCGGCTACGGCATCCAGACCGCGCCGGCGCTGGGCGAGGCGGCGGCCGCCCTGGCCACGGCGAGCGAGTTCCCGAAAAGGCTGCGCGACCAGGGGGTCGCGGCGGCCGATCTGTCACCGGAGCGTTTGGTCTGACCGGCTTCGGGGGTCACCAAATTCCGCGCGCCGTGCCATGCTGCCCGCACAGGGATGACAAGCCTCCCGAGGCGGCGCCTCGGACGTCTGGGAAGGATCGAGCGTGACCGATGCGACGGCCGGCGAGCCGCAGCGGCGAGGCCGAGGGCGGCCGCGCGACGCCGCGCTCCAGCAGCGCATCAAGGACGCCGCGCTGGGGGTCCTGGCGACGCATGGGTTCTCGGGCCTGACTCTCGAACGGGTCTGCGCCGAGGCCGGAATTCCCAAGGCCACCTTCTATCGCCGTTGGGAGAACCCCACCGCCTGCGTCGTGGAGGCCTATCTCGAGATCTGGAGCGAGGCGGAATTCCGCGACACCGGCGATGCGCCGGGCGACCTGGAAGCCTTCGCCCGCAAGCTGATGCAGCTCTACGGCCACCCGAAGCTGGGTCCTGTGTCGATGGCAATCCAAGCCGAGTTCCGCGTCCGCGCCGAATTCCACAACCTGGTGCAATCAGGCGCGCTTCGGCGTCGGGGCAAGAACACCGCGGCCGTGGAACAGGCGCTGGGTCGTCTCTCCACGCCGCCCGCGATGTCGGCGAACATGATCCTGGACGTCCTGAACGGCGTGATCCGCAACATCCAGTCCCTGGAATGGCCGCTGGCGGAAGACGATCTGCGACAGCTGATCCAGGTGCTGCTGACGCCCGCCGATCGCGCGGGCCCGGCTTGAGGCTTGCTAATTACGATACGGAAAAGTTGACATAATAACGAGGGGACCCGACAGTCCGCGCGATGGCGCCGGGCCAAGCCGGCGTCGGGCTTCGCGGAGGGTGGCGTGACGTTGGATCGCCGTAGTCTATTGCTGTCGCTGCTGGCGTCGACGTCGCTGACCGGCCTGGCGCGCGCCGCGCCGCGCCGCCGGCCGAACATCATCACGATCGTCCTGGATGATGTGGGCTTCTCGGACCTGGGGTGCTTCGGCGGCGAGATCCGCACGCCCAACATCGACCGCCTCGCGGCCCGTGGCCTGCGCTACACCCAGTTCGACACCAAGGCCGTGTGCGCTCCGACGCGCGCGTCCCTGCTGACCGGCCGCAACAGCCACACCGTCAACATGACCGATGTGCCGGACGTGGCGATGGGCCCGAATGCGCAGTTCTATCCGCCGGGCGCCTTCCACATGCCCGCCAATGCCCAGACCACCGCCCAGGCGCTTAAGGCCGCGGGATACGCCACCTGGCTGATCGGGAAGTGGCACCTGATCCCGCTGGACCAGCTCGGCGAAGGCGCGTCGCGCGAGAACTGGCCGCGGCAACGCGGCTTCGACTACTTCTACGGCTTCGCCCGCGGCTGGACCGACCAGTACAAGCCCGACCTGGTGGAGAACGACGGCTACATCCACCCGGAACTGCCGGCCGACTACCACCTGTCCGCCGACCTCGTCGATCGCTCCATCGGCCTGGTCCGGGAGCATCGGGCCAAGGCCGCGGACCAGCCGTTCTTCCTGCACATCGGCCTTGGCGTGGCGCATGCTCCGATCCAGGTCCCGGTGGCCTATTCCGACCGCTACAGGGGCGTGTACGACAGGGGCTGGGATGGCATCCGCGAGGACCGGTTCGCCCGACTGAAGCAGCTGGGCATCCTGCCGGCGGATGCGGTGCTGCCGGCCCGCAACGAGGGCGACCGGACCTGGTCCGAACTCTCGGACGACGAGCGCGCGGTCTTCGCGCGCTTCATGGAGGTCTACGCCGGCTTCATCGAGCACGCCGACGCCCAGCTCGGTCGCCTGTTCGACCACCTGGATCAGGCGGGCCTCAGCGAGGACACGCTGGTCGTGGTGATGTCAGACAACGGCGCCGCCTCGGAGGCCGGCCAGACGGGCGTCTTCGACGGCCTCTACCGGCCCAACACCCTGCCGCCGGCCCAACAGCGCGCGCGGCTCGCCGAACTGGGTACGGGCAAGACCCAGGCGGAATATCCCCGGCCGTGGGCCATGGCCGGGGTGACGCCCTTCCGGCGCTACAAGCTCTGGCCCTACCTCGGCGGGGGGGGGGGGGGGGGGGGGGGGGGGGGGGGGGGGGGGG